>LNZD02000290.1 GCA_001469005.2 SAR324 cluster bacterium lautmerah10 | reverse complement strand
CATCTATTCATAAAATTTCTATCCAGTTACTGACGCCTGAGAATCTGTTCTGATCGCTTCCTGAATGTCATTCTGCACGAAGGGCATTCATGCCCGAAGTTGCAGAATCCATCACTGATGCGAATGGATTCTGCGACTTCGCCTAAAGGCGATGCGCAGAATGACAGCATGGATGGAGGTGTCCAGGGTACATTTCAGAATAAAGGAAGAGCTCAATCCTGTTCTTGTGAAACAGATTCTTCTCAACTGCCCTTACCTACTTGTGCACCTCACAAAGACAGGGGCAAGGGTTTGTGTTTAGTACTTTTCCCACCACATTCCGCGCGAGATTTCTAGATGTGCCCATGGAAGCAACATCTATTCAAAATAATTTCTATCCAGTTACTGACTCCTTAGTATCTGTTCTGATCGCTACCTGAATGTCATTCTGCACGAAGGGCATTCATGCCCGATGTTGCAGAATCCACCTCTGATGCGAATAAAATCTGTGATTCCGCCTAGCGGCGGTGCGCAGAAAGACAGCATGGTTGGCGGTGTCCAGCTTTCATAACGGAACGAAAGGAGGGGTCAGTCATGTTCTTGTAAAGCAGATTCTTCTTAATTGTCGTTAACAGTCTTTGCACCGCACAAACAAGGGGTGAAAGTTTCTATTCTCGCTCTTTTCCCATCACATTTCGCGAGGGTTTCAGGATTGACCCATGGAAGCAACATCTATTCATAAAATTTCTATCCAGTTACTGACGCCTGAGAATCTGTTCTGATCGCTTCCTGCATGTCATTCTGCACGAAGGGCATTCATGCCCGAAGTTGCAGAATCCAACACTGATACGAATGGATTCTGCGACTCCGCCTAGCGGCGGTGCGCAGAATGACAGCATGGTTGGAGTTGTCCAGGGCATATTTTAGAATGAAGGGAGGGTTCAGTCCTCTCTTTATTTGAATCAGTTGCTTTCAACAAAAAGTTAAATCGCCGAATACCGATGAGTTTATTGCTTTAAATTCCTATCAAATTTCGCTGCTGAAAAGAGTCCTTTCCACTGCCCCACCATCAGCATCATTCCACTCAAAACAATCACTGCGGAACCCAGGAGGGAAATCCAGTCCGGAAATTCATTCCAAAACCAGAAGCCAAACAGCAACGCGAGAGGCAGACTAAGGTAATCGAAGGGTGCAAGCAGGCTTGCCTCTGCATAACGGAAGGAGTAGGTCAGCATCACCTGCTGAATGATCCCAAGCAGGCCCAAGAGCATCAGCATTTCAAGATTTTGCCTCCAAGCCTCTGACCATCCGCCAGACCAACTCCACAACAGAAACACCAAGAATCCGGTGAAGTTATAATAAAAGGAGATGGCGAGGGGATGTTCCGTCTTGTTCAGTCGTCGAAGCCAGACCGTAACGATGGCAAAAAAAAGAGCCGAACCCAGGGCTGCATAAAGTGCCGAAGATCCCTCACTGAAACCCGGACGGGTGATCAGCATCACTCCGAGAAATCCCATCAGAACCGCAAAGCTTTTGGAAAGCGTGATGCGCTCCGACAGAACCGGGACTGATAGCAGCAAAGTGAACAAGGGGGCTGAAAAAACCAGTGCAGTGGCATCCGCCAGAATTGCCCCGGAAAACGCCACAAAGGATAGTGCGATGGCAATCATTCCAGCACCGCTTCGGATTGCCAGGTCCAATGTCTTCCGGGTTTTCAGAATATAAAATCCACCTCTGAACTGGATTAAAACAACGAGCCCAAGAAATGTGCACGAAAACCGGACCAACAATAATTCTGCAACTCTGAATTCCTCTGAAAGTTCCTTGACCAGAAAGCTGATGAGGGAAAAACAGAAGGTGTTACTCACATAGATCAGGATCCCCCTCAGGGGCAAATCACGGAGTAGGGAAGCCACTCAGAGAAATCTGCCGGAACCGCTCAGGGAAGCCTGATCCGGTGACGCAGACGGTCCCAGTCTTTCGCCCACTCCACGCATCGTTCCAGATCTTCCTCGAGCATGTAACGCTCCTCAACCAGTTGCCTGGACGCAGCACGAACCGCCTCAACGTATGATTCAGCATTCGGATAACGTTCAAGAATCGAAGCCCGGGGGTCTGCAGTAACTTGACGTTCCTCCGGAGTTTCAGGAAAAGGGATGGTGGACCCGCTGAATTGGTACTTTGCTCCATGTCCCTGTCCCCGGGCCCGGAGGTTCCATCCGGTGTAGGTTGCAAGTGGGGCAAGAACCATCGGTGCGTTGAGGCAGCCCCGGTCATTTCCATCGTCATCAACGGATGGCACCAGAGTGGGGTAACCTTCTGTGTCCAAAACCTGCGGAGGCTCCAGGCTGAGCAGGCCCTTTTCGAATTCCGATCCGAAATCCAATAACGGCAATTTGGCCGGTCCTCCTGGAATTGCGATCCCCGGAATGTTAGGAAACTGGTTTTGCCACTCCGGACCATCCACCAGGGTCCCGTCACTTCTTTTGGGAAATCGGCTTTGAGGAGGTGCGATTTCCTGAGTCACCCAAAGGTCGAGGTGGTCGAGGGAGGCACGGCAGAAAAAAGAGGTCCGTACAACATTTGAAAAATTCTGGCAGGGGCCTTTGGAAGGACGGGTCATTTTCGGGTCAGCAAAATGCTCGGAACTTCCCCAGGCATAGATCCTCACTCCTTCAGGAGGTTCCAGGTCGTTCCCACGGGTATCGGTATGGACCAGAGACCCCTTCCGCTGCCAGTATTCGGTGGCACTCTGGGTGTGAATGATCAGAGGATCGCTTTTTGGTCTTTTGAGAATTGCATCGGTTTTTCCGGTCAGGTGATCCGTCGTTTCCGTGTAGGAAAAGGGAAAACGGTCTGCACAGTTATGGTGAACTTCATGCTCCTGTCCGGCAGGGGAAACCGCATTGGCAAACCGATGATTCATCCAAAGCAGCCCGGCCCCGGAAACATGGGGCAGTAATCCATCGAAGACCTTCCGGCCTTTCAGGTCTTCATTGTATCCATGATAGACAAAATCCCGGATCGCACGACCGGTTTGGGAACGGCCCCAGCCGTAGGCTTTTTCGATCATTCCAGACCCGAGGGGATTGGGGGTTCCTTCATCATCGGATGCATCATATTTGAGGAAACTGATGAAGTCTCTCACCGCCGTATGCCCCAGTCCGAGAACTAAGGGATCTTTCCCGGTATAGACCAACTCGTAGATCCAACCCGGTTCAAAGCCTCCGGGCAGGTAAAGATTGGAATCGGACGGAACAATCGCAGTTTGTTTGGAAACCCCGTCCAACCCGCTTCCGCCTTCATCCCGTGCAAACATCCACTGATCCGGAGGAATGACCTCTCTTGGAGAATCCCCATATTGTCTGCGGGTGAGGGTTGCCTGACGGGTATCGAGGGAAACGGTCGGGTGACTGCGGGTGCTGGCCCAACCGGAAAGAGGTTGGGTGGTGACTCCCTCCTCTTCCAGAATGTACTCGCATCGGACCAGTCCGGTGATGGATTTCCCCTGGTCGGTAGCCACCGGAAGGTCCATCAGAAACCTCCCGTTTCCTGCCAACAGATCGCCCTGCCAGCCTGCAAAAACAACGCTGTATCCCCTGCGGAACAGAAACCCGTTTCCTGCTTCTTCCAAAGTTTGAGGATCGTTGCTTCCAACCGCATCATTGAAAAACTGAAGCGCCCGGATGTTTCCGCGGTTTCCCCAATCAAAGAAAATCCGCCGGTTTCCTTTTTCCAACTCCAACGGTTTGAGAATCAGGAAGTCGGTGGAGTAGTCCACCAAGCCCTTCTTGTTCCGCGGAGCTTTGTCGAGATCGGTGATCCCGGAATAAGCCTGCTCTCCCGGATCGACTGCAAAGTGAACCCGGCCCTTGATCCTTTCATAGGGACCTGTCGTGCCGAACTCCATTCCCCCTGCAAAAGGAGTTTTTTCTGAAATGCTCAGCCTGATTTCGGTTTTCATGGTTGAGGACTATTCGGTGATGAATGGATCTGCCGTGTTCCATTCTACATCCGGATCGAGGGGATAAACCGGTCTCGGCAGGCCCTTCCATTGGAAACGTTCAAGAACCGGTGCGGTCAGTCCGGGGGTGTCGATCTCGTAAACCTGTTCCGGATCGAACCAGGGATAAAAACCTGCACGGAAATGTCCACGGGATTTGACCACGACAATCCTTGCATCCGAAATCTCGAGACCGAAACCCTCAAAAAATACCGGATCCGCAGTCTGATGCCGGTTGCTGATGACGATCACAATCACTCCTTGAGGACCATTAAACTCTAATGCTGCGGAGGGTCCCATTTCGATCAGCCTTCCTTCACCCATTCCCAACCTGCCGACGTGAGCACCATCAGACAATTTAAGCACCCTGGCTTGGGCAGAAAAACTTTTACTGAATTCCGTCTCTCCCTGGCGGTTGAATTGTGCGGAAAATTCAGCATTTTCTCCCAATCGGTGTGCTTCCGCAGCAAGCTCCGGGTCAAAGAAAGAACCGTAAAATACTTTCGGAATGCCGGCATCGATCAGGGATTTTACCAGCCAGGTGGTGTTGCCCGATCCTCCCCCACCGGGATTGTCTCCTGCGTCCGAAAAAATCAGTGCGGGCATTTGAGGATTGCGGGTCGTCTTTTCGGCCAGTTCCACGGCTTCTTCGATGGAAGTCAGTTTTTTCAAAAAACGCTGACGATTCTGCCAGCCCAGATCCGCGATCTCATGGCAGAGGTTCTGAGCATTTTCCAGAGAACCGTCCGCAGTGACGATGACTGCCACTCCGTTTTCGGGAGTATCACTGAAAACAAATCCCCCGCAAACGGAAACATTGAGGATTTTTCCACCCTGTTCCTGCATCCGTCTTTGTCCATAGGCAATCATGTCTGCATAGGGTCCTTCACGGGTCAACAGGGTGAGACTTACGGGGGTCAGGGGCAGTCTGATGAATGCCGATTGCGGATCGGCCCCGGCAAGGATCTTACGGAGCGCGTGGGCTGCTTCCTCACCACGGGGTATCATGTCCACATGCGGATTGGTGAGATAGGAAACCAACAGATCCGACTGATTCACCATCCTCGAGGAAATATTCGCATGTAAATCAAGGGTTGCCAGGATTCGGGTCCGAGGTCCTGTGATTTTCCGGATTTCCTCGATCAGCATTCCATCAGGATCACTCGTCTCGGTGGATACCATTGCTCCATGCTGGGACAAATACACCGCATCCAGAGGCAGTGACTGTTTGAGGGTCTGCTTGATCCTCTCCAGGCAGTCCATAAAAAAACCATGGTCTACCGGTCCTGCAGGCTGGCAACCGGTCAACAAGGCAGGGACTGGGGTCCAGGGTCCTGTACGGTTCATGGTTTTCACAAAAGCCCCCATTTCCAGGGCAATCACCGAAGTTTCCTTTTCGGCCTCCTCCAGCAGACTTTCTCCCTCAAAATAATAGCGTGAACGGAAATCCTCTTCACCTGCGACTGGCGCGAAAGCGTTGCTTTCCAAAACGATGCCCGCAAGAGCAACCCTGGGTCCTTCTCCTTGGTTCATTATCGACTCATTCAGGATGATTCATTGAGAAAACAGGCCGATGCTCTGCCTGGGGCAATTTCTTTAAGCACGGGCATTTCATTTCGGCATTTTGAGGTAGCATGGGGGCAACGGGGATGAAAATGACATCCGCTCGGGGGATCAAGCGGTGATGGAATTTCTCCTGAAACCGGGGTGTAATTCCGCTTTCTCAGGTCAAGTCGTGGAACTTCATTCAATAAAGCCTGGGTATAGGGATGGTTGGGTTCCTTAAAAAGTTCTTCGGTAGACGCGCTTTCAACCACCCTTCCAAGATACATGATTTGTACCCGGTTTGAGATGTGCTCCACCACACTTAAATCATGACTGATGAAAAGGTAGGTCAGGTTCAATTGCTCACGCAAATCCATGAAAAGGTTGAGCACCTGGGCCTGGATGGAAACATCCAATGCCGCAACCGCTTCATCACAAACAAGAAACTCCGGTTGGACTGCCAAAGCACGGGCCACCCCCAGACGTTGTCGCTGCCCTCCGGAAAACTGATGGGGGTAGCGTGATGCGTAGGACGCCTCGAGGCCGACTTTTTCAAGCATTGAGGCAACATAATCATCCTGACTTCGGCCGTCCAGCAATCCATGAAT
The DNA here is from genome assembly GCA_001469005.2 of SAR324 cluster bacterium lautmerah10. Classification (GTDB taxonomy): domain Bacteria; phylum SAR324; class SAR324; order SAR324; family NAC60-12; genus UBA1014. The sequence continues at coordinate 13,178 of LNZD02000290.1, read as the reverse complement.
TTTGGGCGCTTCCCCAACGATATCTCGAACCCGCATCCTGGGATTCAATGATGCAAACGGATCCTGGAAAATCATCTGGATTTTAAGTGCAGCAGAACGTCCCTCAGGACTGGCAGCATTGGAGATGTCTTTGCCCCGATAATGGATGGTTCCCTCGGAAGGAGGTAGGATCCCGGTAATCATCCTGCCGAAGGTGGATTTTCCACAACCTGATTCACCGACCAGTCCAACCACTTCCCCCTGGTTGATGCAAAGGTCCACCCGATCCACTGCCTGAACGATTTCTTCCTGGACTTCCGCTCCAATTTTCCGTGCCATTCTGGCAGCCAAATCAAGATGTTTGACAAACCGCTTGGAGAGATTTTTGGTTTCCAGCAGGAAGCTCATGCCGCTTCCCGGTGCGGGTGATGACAGAACACATGACGACCTCCTTCAGCTTTCTGAACCGAAGGCATTCCCGCGCATGCCTCATCTGCTTTGGGGCACCGAGTCCGGAAGGCACATCCTTCGGGCAAGCTTAAAAGTGAAGGTGTCATTCCGGGGATTTGGTTCAACCTCATTCCCCTTTGGTTGTGGGAAGGAACGGATTCGATCAAACCCTTGCTGTAGGGGTGGAGGGGACGATCAAGAACTTCGTCGACACTTCCGGCTTCAACTATCCTACCGGCATACATGACACAGATCCTTTCTGCCAATCCTGCGACTACCGCAAGGTCATGGGTGATCCAGATCAGTGACGTCCCGGTTTCTCGACAGAGGCGTTGGACCTCATGCAGAATCTGCCCCTGGATGGTAACATCCAGTGCAGTGGTCGGTTCATCGGCAATGATCAGATCTGGTTTGTTCAGAAGCGCGATCGCGATCGCGACTCGTTGCCGCATTCCTCCGGAAAACTGATGGGGATAGGCCCTCAGTCTTTCATCGGGAGATGCGATGCCTACTTTTCCCAGGGCATCCCGTGCCAATTCCCGAGCTGCAACTTTTCCCAGATTCTGATGAGCCTGAATGGCCTCGATCATCTGGGTATCAATCCGCAGCACAGGGTTGAGCGTCATCATCGGATCCTGGAAAACCATTGCCAGCTGGTTTCCACGGACTTTTCGCATTTCTTCTTCAGAAAGTTTGAGCAGATCTCGTCCCTTGAAAAGGATCTCTCCCCCAACAACCTTTCCCGGTGCGTCCACAAGTCCCAGGATGGAAAATCCAGTGACGGTTTTTCCAGACCCCGATTCTCCCACCAAACCAAGCACTTCACCGCTTCCCAAGGAGAAGCTGATATCTTCGACGGCTTTAGCCACACCATCCCGGGTAAAAAAATGGGTCCGCAGATGCCGGACATCGAGGGTGGATTCAGGCATGCGGATCCTTAGAAAACATCATGGGTTTTCGATAACCCACTGCAGCCATTTTTGATTTTTCAACGGACCTCTGCCTTCCAGGGCCCTTCAAAACAACCATCATTTTTGCAGTCTCGGGTTCAAAACATCTCTCAACTGATCTCCAACCAAATTGATACTGATGATCGTAATCAAAAGAGCGATGCCGGGAAAGAAACTGATCCAGTATTTCTGGCTCAGCATGTACTCGAATCCGTTGGCGATCAGCAGTCCCAGGGACGGTTCGGTAATCGGGAGGCCTATCCCAAGAAAACTGAGGGTGGCTTCAAGAGAAATCGCATGGGCGGTCTGCAGGGTGCCTACCACAATCAGAGGAGGCAAACAGTTCGGAAGCAAATGTCGGAAAACAATCCTCCGGTGACTGAGGGCCAGGCAGGTCGCAGCTTCGATGTATTCCTTGCGCCGCTCGACCAGAGCACTGCCTCGGACAGTGCGGGCATAGTAAGCCCACTGTACCACCACCAGGGCAATGATGATTTTGTCGACTCCCTTACCCAGCAGGGCGACCAGCACCAATGCCACCAGAATCGCCGGGAAACCCAGTTGAATGTCCACCACTCGCATGATCAGGGTCTCCACCTTGCCGCCAAAATACGCAGCAATCAAACCAACCGCACCACCGATGCACAAGGCAATCAATCCGCTCAGGACCCCCACGCTGAGACTGGTCCGGAGACCGTAAAGGATTGCGCTCAATAAATCCCTTCCTGCTCCATCAGTCCCGAGCCAGTAAGTCATCCCGGTGTAACTTTCCGAACCGGGAACCAGACGGCTGTCCAGCACATCAACCTGTGCCAGATCATAGGGATCGGTTGGAGAAATGAGGGGGGCAAAGAATCCCAGTATGAGAATCACCACCAGAACGAAAAAAGCGACTGTTGCGACTCTGCTTTCAAAATAATTCGCGACAAAACGTTGGAATGGACTTTCCGCTGCGGTTAAGCCTTCTGTTGCACCATCCTGCAATAAAGGATTTTTCATCGACATTTCAGCTTTGAACGTCCTGGAGGCGAACCCTCGGGTCGAGTATCGAATAGAGGACATCCACAACCAGATTGATGACGACAAACATCAAAACAATGATCATCAAATACGCCACCACCACGGGTCGGTCAAGGAGGTGGATCGAGTCGATGATGAGCTTGCCCATCCCGGGCCAGGCAAAGACGGTTTCAGTGACCACCGAGAAGGCGATCAACCCTCCCAGTTCCAATCCCAGGACCGTCACCACCGGGATCATGATGTTTTTCAGAAGATGGACCATGATCAGCCTGGATTCACTGAGTCCCTTGGCCCGTGCGAATTTCATGTAATCCTGGTGCACCACTTCACGGGTCCCCGCCCGTGCGAGCCGAATGACCAGTGACATTTTGAAAAGCGAGAGGTTGAGTGCAGGCATCAACAGATGGGAAAGTCCGTCCAGAGTCAAAAAACTGAGCTCCATTCCCCCCACCATCACTGTTTCTCCTCGTCCCGTCGAAGGCAACCATCCCAGCATCACGGCAAAGACCATGATCATCATCAGCCCCACCCAAAAGGTCGGGAGGCTAAAACCCAGGATGGAACTCGCCATGATGGTTCTGCTGACTTTGGCTTCAGGTTTCAACCCGGCGTAGACTCCGAGAGGAATCCCGATCACAATGGCCAGGATCAGGGCAGAGAAGGCCAGTTCGAGGGTCGCCGGCATGCGCATCAGGATCAGTTGCAGGGCCGGCATGCCAAAGATAAAGGACTTGCCAAGATCGCCTTGGAGGGCATTCGTAAGGAAATGCCAGTACTGCATGTGGATCGGTTTATCGAGACCGAAATGACGAATCACACGATCAATCTCGGCTTGATCGGCTTCAGGATTGATCAGCATGTCCACCGGATCACCAACCACATTGACCCCGACAAACACCAACAACGACATCAAAAAAACAACAACGATGCTTTGCAACAAACGGCGGATGATGAAAACCGTCACGTCAGGCGGGTATGACTCGGGTGGGAAAAATCAAGAAGGCGGATTCGGGGAAGAACCCGCCTTGATCATCAGGTGCGGTTAATTGGAATACACACCGGAATAAAGGGTGGTTTCATCCGTCCTGGCTTTGTAACGGATGCCTTTTTTCGCTGCCCAGGTATTGACCTGGTAATGCAGGGGAATGATGCCCAGATCATTAATCGCCAATTCGGTTGCTTTGGCCAACAAATTCTGGCGTTTGGTTTCATCAATCATTGCCAATGCTTCTTCCACCATTCGATCCACTTCCGGATTGGAATAGCGTCCCCGATTGGAAGCGCCGAATCCGCGGGATTTGTCATAGGTGTGGAGCAATGATTTCAAGGGAGAGGAAGCTTCTCCAGTGCCTGCACCCCAGCCTACGAGGATGAAACTGAATTCCGGAGTCTTTCCCGGACCTCCCCGAGACGCACGGTTGAAATAAACACTCTTGGGCATGGTTTCCACGGAAGTCCGGATTCCCACCCGGGAAAGCATTTGTCCGATGGCTTCGCAGATCTTGGCGTCATTGATATAACGGTCATTTGGACCATGGATGGTCAACTCAAATCCGTTGGGAACGCCTGCTTCTGCCAGAAGCTTTTTGGCTCCTGCAGGATCATAGGGTTCGGGTTTCAGGTTAGGACTGACACCGAAAAAACCCTCGGGAAGCAGCTGGCCTGCCTTGATTGCGACGCCTTCCATCACACGATCCACAATGGCATCTCGATTGATGGCCTTGGAAATCGCTTTTCTAACCCGATGATCCTGGAGAGGATTCTTGATCGAACCCCCGCCATTGGCCTTGACGAAAGGAGAATCCTGACGTTTATGGTCCAGGTGGAGGTAGATGACGCGGTTTGAAATTCCCTGGCTCAGTTCAATCCCCTGTTCATTCTTGAGCCGCTCAATATCGGTGGTCGGAACATTGTCGATGAAGTCCACATCTCCTGCCAATAGGGCTGCCATGCGGGAAGGAGCTGATTTGATGGGCTTGATGATGACTTGTTTCCATTCGGGCTTTTTGCCCCAGTAGTTTTCATTACGCTCCAAGACCAGACGGTCCCCGGGGATCCACTCGACAAATTTAAACTGGCCGGTCCCGATGGCAGCTTTACCGTTGTTGTAATCTTCGGTGGTGGCACCCTGTCCATGTTTTTTGGAAATGATGCTGAAGGTCATCATGTCGTTGGGCATCAGCGGATAAGGACGTTCCGTTTTGATATGAACCGTGTGGTCATCAATTTTCGAAATCTTCTTACCCTTGAGATAGGTCATGAAACTTGAAGGAGAGTTGGGGACATTCGGGGCCCTCTCGAAAGTAAAAACCACATCGTCAGCAGTAAAGGGACTGCCATCATGAAACTTCACACCTTTCCGTAACTTGAACTCCCAGGTCAGGTCATCAACTGCCTTCCATGAAACAGCCAAACCCGGTTGGAGTCTTTGCTTGTCATCAGGCATGATCAGCCGATCAAAGATTTCCCGCGCAAGCGCGTTGTTTGGTGTCAGATTATGGTAGTGGGGATCAATCGAGGAAGGCTCTCCCTTAATGCCCGCACGAAGTACTTGAGCTGAAACACCATTGGCCCAGACCAGGCACAACAGTGGAATGATTAGAGTCAGGATCTTTTTCATTGCTTGTCCTTAATAATGGATTCAATTGAGAAAAAAGGATGAACACCTCATCCAAACCAAAAGCAAACTAGATAAATAGGTTTTCAACGGAGAATGTTCAAGGAAATTCCATAATTCCAGATGAGTGAACTCAAAAAGTTGAAGACATGAAAAGATCCGCCTAGAATGCCATTGTTGACAACCTGAGAATTCGTGAGATTTTCATGACCAAGCCAGATGAAATTAGTTATCCCGTTTTAATTCAAGCCCCGGATATTTCTGCTTATCAAAAAGGGAATACAGGAATCGATTACATTCACCATTTTGACTCAGGAAACCCCGGGCCGCATGTGATGATCAGCGCTGTGGTCCATGGAAATGAACTTTGCGGCGCGATTGCCCTCGACCACCTCTTTAAAAATGAGGTGAGGCCATTAAGGGGTCAGTTGAGTCTGGCTTTCATGAACGTGGCGGCATTCCAGAGTTTTGATCCGGAACAACCAAAAGACTCACGGTTTGTAGATGAAGATTTTAACCGACTCTGGACCCGGGAGTTATTGAACGGACCAAGGAAAAGCCTCGAGTTGGAAAGGGCAAGGGAAGTTCATCCGTATCTGGAAACGGTGGACCTCCTCCTCGACATCCACTCGATGCAGACCGCAACGATTCCCCTGATGATGGCCGGTCCTCTGGAAAAAGGGCGGTCCTTGGCCAGTCAGGTTCAGATCCCGGAAATGGTTGTCACCGACTGGGGGCACAAAGCAGGTCGGAGGATGAGGGATTATGAGGGATTTTCCAACCCTCAAAGCAGCAGGAATGCCCTCCTCATTGAGTGCGGACAGCATTGGCAGCCTGACAGTGCAGAACTTGCTATTGCATCGGCATGGAGATTCCTCTGGAAAACCGGAATGATTTCCGAAGAACAGGCGTCACCCTTTCAAACCGTCACCCTCCCCGAGAAACAACAATTTATCGAGGTTTCCGGACCCTACACCATCCAGACCGATTCATTCCGATCTCCATATGATTCCTGCGTTCTGATCATGCCCTCATTGAGACAAACCCCAGGGGCCTCTGCGGTTCGTTTTGGAAAGTTTATTGACGCCAAAGCTTGAATCCTATTGGAGATTCGGCAAGGAATCCGGAGCCTTGCCTTCAGAGGAATCTCATTTTTTTTGAATGATGGTTTTCAACGAATCGGGATTTTTTTTAAAGACACCGTTTTCGACGATCCCGTCATGGCATGAAAATCCCTTGAGTTCCAGGATTTCACAGTATTTGTCGATGATGCGGCCCTGCCAGGGTTTTCCGTTACGGAACTCTCCCTCGAAAGTCACCCCGTTTTTCCAGTAAAACCGTCCTTCTCCGGATTGACGTCCTTTCTCGAACTGGCCCACGTATTTTCTCCCATCGGCAAAAAGGTAGGTCCCCTGTCCGTGACGCCGTCCCTTGAAATAATCCCCGATGTAACGGTCTCCCTTACTCGATCCGCTTCCGTAGGTAAAATCTCCAAGACCATGGCGAAGCCCCATCTCGAAGTCGCCGACATAAACATGTCCTTCGGGAAACACCTGTTTCCCCCTGCCGTGACGTTTCCCGTCCCGGAATTCTCCAGTGTACTTCGTTCCGTCAGGCCAGATGAGGATTCCCATTCCTTCCCGAATTCCGGCCTTCCAGATTCCTTCATAACTGAAACCGTCCGGGCTTTTGTAACTTCCCCGCCCCTCGGGTTTTCCATCCTTGATCTCTCCCTCGTAAAGCCCGTCTTTCTCGGGGTTTCCTTCTTTGTTCCAACGTCTGGTTTTTAACTCGAGAAAGAGCCTTGGGTTACGGAACTCAAGTTCTTCCACCAGCCGTCCTTTTTCCCAAATCCCTTTGAGGCTCGATCCGTCAGGGAAAAACTGGATTCCCTGACCATGCCTGCGGTTGTTCTGAAAAATTCCTGAAAAGCGGTTGCCTGAAGGATCCTCGAACTCGATGTGACCGTGTTTTTTGCCCTCATGAAACTGTCCCTGGAAGGTGGCCTTGTTCAGGGATTTGAAGATCCCCTGCCCATGATAAAGGCCTTCTTTCCAGCCTCCGCTATAGGTTGCTCCAAGAGGATGGGTTGCGATTCCCTGTCCATGAGGTAGGCCGTCTTTCTGTTCTCCGCGATAGACCCAGTGGGTGTCATCCTCTCCCCGGTTTTCCCATTCACTGGTTCCCGTTTCTTGGTAGAGAAGTTTCTGAAGGCTTTCACTCGAATATGCCTTTCCGGAAAAACAAAGAACTCCTCCTGCAAAGAGAACGAGCAGCAGGGAGAAACGAAAAAATAGAGGATGACAGCGAATATTTTTCGAAAAACCTAAAACCTGGAAAGAATTGATGCTGCCCTGAAACATGCCTCTGATCGATTCAGGAAAAAAGAGTTGTAATTCGGTTGATGAGGATGGAAACGATAATGTACTGAACCTTGGAAATTTATTCCACCCTGCTTTTGAAAAAAGATCCAAAACCGGTTTTTCAATACCGTTGAGAAACTTCACTCACCGATGATTTTGATCAATACCCGTTTACGCCGGTTCCCGTCGAATTCCCCGTAAAAGATCTGCTCCCACGTGCCGAAATGAAGCTTGCCTTCGGTGACGGCCACCACCACTTCCCGGCCCATCACCTGGCGCTTATGGTGGGCATCGCCGTTATCTTCTCCAGTCAGGTTATGGCGATAACGGCTGAGCGGTTGATGGGGTGCAAGTTCTTCAAGCCAGCGCTTGTAATCATGGTGCAGCCCTGGCTCGTCATCATTGATGAACACCGAGGCCGTGATATGCATCGCATTGACCAGGCACATCCCTTCTCGGATTCCGCTTTTCATGCTCTTTCTGGGATAATAGGTTGATCACATGACATTCTATCTTAGCGAAAATTCGACTCCTCTCACAGCCCTTTCAAAATCCAGAAGGGATCATTAAAAAAATCCAACCTTTCCTATTGAACCGCCTTCAGAAATGAACCTCTTCGGGGCTGGATTTCTGGTAATTTTACGAATGTTGTTCCCCGCTCCCGGGTGCTATTTTCAATGCATGGAGGCAACATGGGGTGCGCAACAGTTTTGCTCCTCCCTCGAGCGCACCCCGTCTTCAGTTGGATCTTCTGCGGACCACGGTGTTGAAACATTTCCAAAGCCTGATGAGTGAATCCCACGTCGACTCAACAGGGCTTGGAGGATCCTTTGCGGCACTTCTAAAAATGTTTCTTCAGAGTCCTACGGTCTTTGTTTCTTCCTCCTTCAAACTTCACCCGGAAAAACATCATGAATGCGAAAGAAAAACACGTTTATCTGTTCAGTGAACTGGATCAGGCAGAAGCCTACGCCAAAGACGGCTGGGATTCGGTGCGCGGGTTGCTCGGCGGCAAAGGGGCCAACCTCGCCGACATGACCCGGCTTGGAGTGCCTGTTCCTCCGGGATTGACCGTCACTACCGAATCCTGCAACGCGTTTTTGGAAGCCGGTGAAGAGTTCCCGGAAGGAATGTGGGACCAGGTGTTGGAAGGACTGAAAGCGGTGGAAGCGCAGATGGGAAGGAAGTTCGGAGACTTCCAGGAGCCACTGCTGGTGTCCTGTCGTTCGGGTGCCAAATTCTCGATGCCGGGGATGATGGACACGGTGCTCAATATCGGACTCAACGACGCAGTGGCCGAGCAGATGATACTCCAGACCAGCGAGCGTTTCGTCTTTGATCTCTATCGGAGGCTGATTCAGATGTTCGGCAGTGTGGTGATGGATGTTCCAGACGAAGTCTTTGAAGCGGTCATCGAAGCCCAACGCAAAGTCGCCGGAGTCAAGACCGATGCGGAAATGAATGCCGAGGATTGGAAGGTGGTCACCAAGCAGTTCAAACAGATCTACAAAACCTACACCCATGAGGATTTTCCAGAAGACCCTTACCTGCAGCTTAAACTTGGGACCGAAGCGGTGTTTAAATCATGGAACAGTAAAAGGGCCCATGCCTATCGGGATGCTGCCGGCATTTCCCATGATCTGGGCACGGCAGTCAACATCCAGGCCATGGTCTACGGCAACATTTCGGAGGATTCAGGAACCGGAGTCGCCATGTCCCGCAATGCTTCCAACGGCAGGAACGAGCTCGAGGGCGATTTTCTGATGAATGCCCAGGGAGAAGATGTGGTGGCGGGAATCCGCATGACGGAACCGATCAGTGAGTTGAAAGCAAAACTCCCGGAAGTTTATGACCAGTTCCGTGAAATTGCACGCAAGCTGGAACAACATTACCGCAACATGCAGGACATGGAGTTCACCATCGAACGTGGAACCTTGTGGGTACTCCAGACCCGTGACGGGAAACGAACCGCCCAGGCGGAAGTCCGGATCGCAGTGGAGATGGTCGAGGAGGGATTGATTTCCCGAAAGGAAGCGGTCCATCGGGTTAAACCTGAACAGGTGGATTTTTTCCTCCACCCGCAGTTGGATTCAAGAGCAATCAAAGACGCAAAAAAAATCGCCTCCGGCCTGAATGTCTCTCCCGGTGCAGCAGTGGGGATGGTCGCGTTCGATGCCGATACCGCAGAACGCTGGGCGAAGCAGGAAGAGAAGAAGGTGATCATGGTCCGTCCGGAAACCAAACCCGACGACGTGCACGGCATGCTTGCCGCAGAGGGGATCCTCACCAGCAAAGGAGGCCGCACCAGCCACGCAGCCCTGGTCGCACGTCAGTTCGGCAAGCCCGCGGTGGTCGGAGTCAGTGAACTGGAACTCGACCTGGTTGCAAGAAAAATGGAGGTCGGCGGCGACATCATCGAAGAAGGCGATTGGATCTCCCTCGATGGAACCCTGGGTGAAGTCTACCTGGGGCAGCTTCCGACGGTCGTCCCCGATATCAAAAACCCCGGGCTGATCAAACTGCTGAGCTGGGCGGATGAAATCCGCAAGCTCGGGGTTTGGGCCAATGCCGACTACCCCAGAGACGCACAAAGGGCCCGGGAATACGGAGCAGAGGGAATCGGCCTCTGCCGCACCGAGCACATGTTTTTTGAAGCAGACCGGATGCCCATCGTCCAGGCCATGATCATGGCCAGGCATGTCCTGGAACGCAAGGAATCCCTGGATCAACTTCTCCCCCTGCAGCGCGAAGATTTTGCAGGGCTTTTCCGGGCCATGGACGGCCATCCGGTGATCATCCGCCTGATCGATCCTCCGCTGCACGAATTCCTCCCCTCTTACGACGAACTGGTGCAGGGTTTGGCGGATCTCAAGGTCCGGACCCAGCATTTCCATACCCTCAGTGAAATCGACAGTGCCCTGGCCGAAATCCGGGTCAAGCAGGATTACCTGGAACAGGTGGAGGCATTACGTGAACTGAATCCGATGCTTGGAACCCGAGGGGTAAGACTCGGGATCCTGATCCCGGAATTGACCCAGATGCAGGTCCGGGCGATCTTCGAAGCCGCCTGCATCTGCTCCAAAGACGGGGTCAACGTCCAGCCCGAAGTGATGATTCCCCTGACCTCTCATGTCAATGAACTCAAGATCCAGCAGTCGCAGCTTGAGGAAGTCGCCCGTGAGGTGATGAAGGAGCAGGATCTGGAAGTGAAGTACAAATTCGGGACGATGATCGAACTTCCAAGGGCCGCATTGACAGCAGACGAAATCGCGGAAGTCGCACAGTTTTTTTCATTCGGCACCAACGACCTGACCCAGACCACATTCGGCATTTCCCGTGACGATGCCGAAGCGGGATTTTTGATGGAGTACATCCAGCGTGGAATCCTCAAGGAAAACCCCTTTGCGAGCATCGACCCGAACGGGGTCGGGAAACTGATCGACATCGGGGTCCAGGGAGGGCGGAAGACCCGGCCCGGTCTTGAGGTTGGCATCTGCGGAGAACACGGCGGGGATCCGAAAAGCATCGCCCTCTGCCATAAACTGGGATTGAACTACGTTTCCTGTTCACCCTTCCGGGTCCCCATCGCCCGGATGGCGGCGGCGCATGCGGTCCTAGCAGAGGATTCCTGAAAAAACCGGGAGGGCTTTCTGTTGATTTTCAGGGGGAATCCCCTTCGCGGTTAAGCTGTTCCAGCAATGGCTGATGGATCAGGCCGTTGCTGGCAACCACCTCGCGTTCCATCAGGTTGAAGGGGTCGTTGTTCAGCTTGCTCACCTGCCCTCCTGCTTCTTCGACGATCAACACTCCGGCCGCCATGTCCCAGGCACCAAGTTCCAGTTCCCAGAATCCATCCAGCCATCCCCGGGCGACATGACAGAAATCCAATGCGGCCGCACCTGCCCTGCGCACTCCCTGGGTGCGGTCGGTGAGAAGCTTGAAATGTTCGATGTTACGGGACCAGAGTTCGTCGTGGGTATAGGGGAAACCGGTGGCCAACAGGGATTGTCCGAGATCCTTGGTTTTGGAAACCTTCAGGGCTTTCCCATTACAGAAAGCCCCGCCCCCTGAGGTGGCGGTGTATACCTCTTTGCTGGTGATGTGACTCACCACCCCGACCTGCGGGAGGTTTTCCCGATAGAGCGCAATCGAAACGGCATAAAACGGGTAACCATGGACAAAATTCGTGGTCCCGTCCAGGGGATCGATGACCCAGAGGTATTCTGATTTCCCCTGCTCCGCTCCGCCTTCTTCGGCAAGGATCTGGTGCTCCGGAAACTTTGATTTCAAAAGCTCTTTGATGATCTTTTCCGAACCCAGGTCCACATGGGTTACCAGATCGGTATCACGATTTAGATCGTCCATGATGTTTGTGGATGGAGTGAATGGTTTCCGGAACACACCGTTTGGATTCCGTTTTCAGAGTGCTTCTCCGGAAGGCTGCTTTTTATTGACCTTTGGAGGTTTGAAGGCTTCCTTACGGATCGAATACTTGGTCAGCAGTTTGTGTAACTGGCGGGTGGTGATCCCTGCGGTTTCTGCCGCATGATTGACCCGTCCCTGATGCATCATCAGCAATTCCTTGAGGTACTGGCGTTCCACCTGTTCGAGGCTTTGCCTGCGCACTTCTGCAAGAGGGAGTTTGGCATCGAGCAAAACCTCGGCGGTGTGTCCGTCCTGAGCCAGGATTTCCTGGGGAAAATTTTCCGCACTGAGAACCCTTGTTTGTTCCAGGATGTAGGCCCGTTCGATGATATTTTCCAGTTCACGAACGTTGCCGGGCCAATCGTATTGTTTGAGCGCCTTGATGACAAACGGGTCAATCCCCTGAATGTCCTTGAAATAATGCTGGTTGAACCATTCGATCAGGGAATCAATGATCTGCGGTATGTCCTCGGTCCGTTCCCGAAGCGAAGGCAATTGGATCGGAAAAACACTGAGACGGTAATAAAGGTCCCTGCGGAAACTTCCTTCCTCACAGAGGGCACTGAGGTCTGAGTTGGATGCAGTGATGATGCGGACATCTGCTTCAATCGGCTGCTCTCCTCCGACCCGTTGAAAAATACGCTCCTGCAAAACCTGGAGCAGTTTGATCTGGGTTGAAGGGGAAATGGTGTTGACTTCATCCAGAAAAAGCGTGCCGCCCTGGGCTTTGTCAAAGCGCCCGAGTTTGCGTTTGTTCGCTCCGGTGAAAGCTCCTTTTTCGTATCCGAACAATTCGCTTTCCACCAGGGTTTCCGGAATCGCCCCGCAGTGAAGGTGGACAAAAGGCATGTCGCTGCGGCTGCTGTGCTGGTGAATCAGCTTGGCAATCATTCCTTTGCCGACCCCAGTGTCTCCCAATAAAAGAACGGTCGTCCGAGTTGGAGCCACCGACTTCAACTTCTCCAAAACCTGACGCATCCGTGGACTTTGGGTGCGGACTACCTTCAACGCTTCCGGACGCCAGAACAGATCCGATTCCAATTCGCTCATCACACTAAAGAACCAACTCCTTCAAAGGAATATTCCTCATTCAAAATCAGGATAAAAATTGAATTTCTAGATTTGGCAGAGGTTCTAAATCAAAGCAAGAAAAAAATGAACTGCTTAAATGACTCGAATCGGATCCTCTTTCGGGAAGCTAAACCATCCTCCTGACCAACCTTCCTTTTGGATGACAAGAAATGGCCTTTGAAAAAAGAATCTCTTACCAAAACCGAATGCTCTTGATTCTTCAATTCCCGAAAGGAACCCTTTGATAGATGAGTATTCCAGGATTTATCAGAAAATCCAATCCTCCTCCGAGCACCCGTAGCT
>LNZD02000289.1 GCA_001469005.2 SAR324 cluster bacterium lautmerah10 | reverse complement strand
ACTTTATGCTGGCCTTCAAGTTCAACTTCCAGGGAATTGTCCGAAATACCCGAAATTTTACCTTCCATCATGTTCATGGCCGGAGAACCAATAAATCCTGCAACAAACAAATTGGCAGGGTTGTGATAAAGATCCAGAGGACGGCCGATCTGTTCAACATACCCGTCACGGAGGACCACGATTTTGTCCGCCATGGTCATCGCCTCAACCTGATCATGGGTTACGTAAATCATCGTCGCGTTCAACTTCTGGTGAAGCTTCGTCAATTCAATACGCATTTGCACCCTGAGTTTGGCATCCAGGTTCGAAAGCGGTTCATCAAAAAGAAAAACTTTGGGTTCACGAACAATCGCCCTGCCGATGGCGACCCTTTGGCGTTGACCTCCTGAAAGTTCCTTGGGTTTGCGTTGGAGCAACTCGGTAATTTGTAAAACCTCGGCTGCCTCCTGAACCCTCTGCTGGATAAAATCCTTCTTGGCTTTTGCCAATCTTAGTCCGAAGGACATGTTTTCAAAAACAGTCATGTGGGGATAGAGAGCGTAGGACTGAAAAACCATCGCAATCCCGCGTTTGGCAGGCGGCAGATGTTCGACCCGTTCTCCACCGATGCTGATTTCTCCCTGATTAACATCTTCCAAACCTGCGATCAGACGAAGAAGAGTGGATTTGCCGCATCCTGACGGTCCAACGAAAACCATGAATTCGTTGTCTTCCACCTGGAGATCCACCGAATGAATCACTTCATTATCACCAAAACTTTTGGAAACAGACCGCATATCAACATCTGCCATAATTTTTCTCTAACTGAGGGTTACTTAATTTTTTTGGCAATAGTATCTGAAATAGTATGTTAATTCAAATTTTTTAAACCAGTGAAAGGGAGCCTGAAAAGACTTCAGGAATCAGGAAGGAGGAAGGCTGGTTTCCCGGATAACCATTTCTACTTGGTGGATTTCCTGAAACTTTCCTGGATCTTCACCCTTAATGACCTCCATCAGAATGTTTACCACCCGCTGGCCGGCTTCCCTCGCCTGGGGTCTGAGGACACTCAAAGAAGGTCGATGAATCCTTGCAATTTCAAGATCATCGTATCCGATCAGTGCCACATCTTTGCCTGGCTGGAGATCCAACTCATCAAGCGCTTTAAAAATGCCGTTGACCGCCTCGGTTTGAAATAAAATTGCGGTTGGGGGATTGTCATTTTTGAAAAGTTCAAGGGTCCATCGGTAACTTGATTGGGAAGGATCTTTGTGTTTCCACTCCCGGATTAAATCAGGATCCAACTCCAGCCCACTGAGGAAAAGTCCGGATTCATAGCCTTCCCGGCAGCCGACTGGAAACATGAAACCCGGCTCACCGTTGAGTAATGCTATTCTGCGATGGCCCAGACCTGCCAGGTAAGTACAGGCTTTTTCAAATGCCTGCTTCCCGTCCATGTCGACAAATGCGTAAGGACGTGTCTCCCGGGTGCGACCATAAAGCACGAAGGGGAAATCCCGGTCGAGCAGGTAACCGACCCGGGGATCCTGTTCTCGGATCAGGGTCAGGATCATGCCGTCCACCCGTTTGCCTTCCACCATCCGGCGCATCGACTGCATCTCGTGTTCTTCATCACTTGCCACCCCGAGGATCAGTTCATATCCGGCACGGGTGATTTGATTGCTGATGCCGGAAAGCAGATCAATGAAAAAAGTATCGCTGAAATAATTCTGCTCCGGGGTGATCACGATCCCGATGGTTTCAGTTTTGCCTTTCTGAAGCCTGCGGGCTACTGGGTTGGGCTGGTAACCCTGCTGAATGGCCATCTGCTTGACCCTGGCCCTGGTCTTTGCACTGACATCCGGGTAATCCGCCAATGCCCTGGAAACCGTGGTCGGAGAAAGCTTGAGCAGCTTTGAAAGTTGTTTGAGATTGATGGTCATAGACTTAAATCCTTCTCCAAATCCGATCCTGTTGCCGGATTGTTCCAAGAACATTTCTTCATTCGATTCAAGCCTTTACTCCTTTTTCCAAAACGTTTTGGGAAAAGTGTAGGAGAAGCCCGGGCGCGAAGTCAAGCGAGCGGATCGGTTTGCCCGTCCTCACCGGGAATGTTATACAAAAAGCTTTCAGAACAGGGTTAGGGTCGTAAACTGGAGGATTGGAGAAAGTCGATGCGCGGATATTTTGGAGTTGGACTTGAGCAGTCAAGCAAACCGATGAATGCCGGAAATTTATTCCGCACCGCCCACGCGTTTGGGGCAAGTTTCCTGTTCACGGTGAATGCCTCCTATTCAGTCAAGGATGCCAAATCCGACACTTCGATGGCTCCCCGGAACATCCCCTGGTTCGATTTTGAATCTTCGTCTGAACTTCAGCTTCCCAGAGGATGTCTTTTGATCGGAGTGGAGATTCATGAAGATGCCGTCGAGCTTCCGGTTTTTCGGCATCCCTTGAATGCGGCATACATCCTCGGTCCCGAAATGGGTTCTTTGAGTCCGGGGGTAGTGGAACGATGTACGGCCCTGGTCAGGATCCCGAGTCGGTTTTCCTTGAACGTGGCCACTTCCGGAGCAATCGTGATGTACGATCGCTTGCGTTGCCTGGAAAAACTGGGAGAACGACCGGTCAGTGTTCTGGGAAAATCCCTCCCTCCCCTGGAACATGTTCAGGGAGGTCCTGTCAAACGGCAGAAGAATCAATCCTGAGACCGAAAGAGAGTCTCCAATTTCAAACTTTCTGCAGTTAATGCAGATCAAATTCAACAATCTTTAGAAGAAAGAAATCATGTCAGAAATCAAACGTTTCCAAGTTGGTGAAAGAATGAGTCAGGCCGTAGTTCACGGGGATACCGTCTACACCGCAGGTCAAGTCGCTCAATCAGCACCGGGTGCCTCGGTGGCAGACCAGACCCGTGCCATTCTATCACAAATCGATGATTTGCTTCGGGAAGCGGGCACCGACAAATCCCGGCTGATTTCCGCTACTATTTGGCTTAGTGACATTTCCACCTTCAATGAAATGAACGAAATCTGGGACGCCTGGGTCGTCCAGGGACAGACCCCCTGCCGGGCCTGTGTCGAGTCAAAGCTCGCCGCACCACAATTCACCGTTGAAATTTCTGTGATTGCCGCCCTCTGATCCCAAAAAATAACCGAGAAGGATGCGGATCCTGATTCTAGGAGCAGGAGTCGTCGGAGTTAGTTCCGCCTGGCACCTGCTCAAAGATGGACACGATGTGACGGTCATCGACCGTGCGTTGCCTGCCCAGGGTGGGGCAAGTTTCGGCAATGCCGGTTTGATTGCTCCCGGGCATTCCTTTGCCTGGGCCTCTCCCAAGGCGCTGAAGGTTTTGCTGAAATCGTTTTACCGTCAGGACCAGGCCTTCCGTATGCGATTCCCCCCAGACCTCCAACTGCTGGACTGGGGACTGCGTTTTCTCAGCCAGTGCAATAACACGGCAGCCAGAACAAATACCCTGGCCAAACACCGGCTTTGTCTTTATTCCCAAAAGATTCTTCAGCAGATGGTTGAGGAAACCGGGATCGCTTACGAAAAGCGAACCGGGGGACTGCTTTACCTGCACCGAAACAAGGACAGTCTGGAAGCCGGATCGGCCAATATGAAAATCCTGGAAGAAGACGGGTTGCCTTTGGAAATCGTCGATCCGGATCGTGCTGCGGAAATCGACCCCTGCCTGAAAAAAGTCCGCCATCGCATTGCGGGAGGCATTTTTATTCCCGGTGATGAATCCGGAGACTCCCGACTGTTTACCGAAGGCCTGACCCGTGCCTGTGAAAAAATGGGAGGGAAATTTATTTTCGGACCGGTCATCCGCTCCATCGAAGCCGATCAAAACCAGGTGGAACGGGTCGTCACCCACCAGGGAGATTTTGAGGCCGATCTTTATCTGCTTTGCCTCGGTTGCTGGAGCCCACAACTGACAAAGCCCATTGGCGTGAATTTGCCGGTTTACCCGGTCAAGGGCTATTCCATCACCTTTCCGATAAAGAATGAAGAGGAAGCTCCCCGATTGGGAGGTGTGGATGAGGACCACTTATTGGCTTATGCGCCGATGGGGAAACGGCTTAGGCTGACTTCCTATGCCGAATTTGCAGGCTATGACACACGTCACCAGCCTCAGGATTTTACCCTGATGACGCAACATGCCAAAAGTCTCTTTCCCGAAGCCTGTGACTATACTCAACCCTCTTACTGGGCCGGACTGAGACCGATGACCCCGGAAGGATATCCGATTTTCGGAACCGGAAAACACCACAACTTATATTACAACACCGGTCACGGGCACATGGGGTGGACCATGTCCTGTGGATCGGCAAAAATCATTGCGGATCTTGTGGCAAGCAGGAAACCGGAATTCGACATCAGTGCCATGGGAGTTCGCTGAATCTTCCTGGCCGACTCCATGCATCCCAGGATTTACTGAACCATAACACTACCCCCAGGGGATGCCGAAAAACATGAACAAAGTGATCACTTCAGCAGACAAAACTCCGGGAAAACAGTGCTTAACATGGATGCTGCTTCTGTTGCTCCTGCTGGTTTCCGCATGCCAGGAACCGGTGCGTCAGTACCTCAAGGCACGAACACCCGAAGAATTGAAAACCGGTGCTTATGAATTGTGTGGGAGAGATTATAAAGTGCTGAGTTATGAAGACGATACCGGTCTCGTTGAGTGTCTGCCTCCGTTGGGAGAAAACTGAATTCAATCTCTGAAGAGACTTCCCCCTCATTTCTTCCCGGTCAAACCGGCGATACACTTGGAAGCCTTGAAATCCTGCTCACTCAGGGAAAAGGCTTTGCAGTCTTTGGCAATTTTCAAAGTCTGAACCTCGTTCCCCCGTCTGGGAATGGAAAACGACAGCAAGTGAAGGCTGGTCACATTATCGGTCCCGGTAAAACTGATCGTCGCAGACCCCTCTGCCGAACAGTCTCCTTTTTTTTCAAAGGCCCATACCTTCAATTCGGTTTGGTTGTCCAGGGTCTGT
This sequence comes from SAR324 cluster bacterium lautmerah10, assembly GCA_001469005.2. Classification (GTDB taxonomy): domain Bacteria; phylum SAR324; class SAR324; order SAR324; family NAC60-12; genus UBA1014. Next base: position 9,871 of record LNZD02000289.1, on the reverse strand, counting down.
GTTGAGGTTCCACAATCTGCAGGACCGTAAACGCTGATTTCTACTTCGACCTTACCTTCACTGCATGATTGAAGCAGGAAAGCAGGAATCACGAAAAGAAGGAACGCAATGCCGAGAAATTGATTGTTCATGGTTGTCTCAATACACCATTTTGCTGCAATAAATCAAGTTTTCAAAACACATTCAATGTCCCTGCAGACCTTTGCAACCATTTTTGTGCGGAGCCTTTCCAAAGATGAACCCCGGGAAGGATCCAATCTGTTTCATCAAAAACTCCTGCGGTCAGAAATAATGAAGGACGGCCCTCCATGGTTCCACAAATCGTACTTCCGCACGCTCCACAAAAAAAGAAATTCACCCTATTCCCTGAGGCTCCCTTTCGGGAGTAATGTTTCAGTTCCCGGAGATTGAGTTTCACTTCTTCCGGCCTGTATTCCAGCCAAACCAGTAATGCACTCCCGGACATCTTCTGGCACTCCTTGCAATGACAGGCAAAAACTGTTTTTGGGGTTGCAATGCAGCAAAAACGATGTCGACTGCAGGAGCATCCTCCTTCCCTTGTAACCTCTGACTTCTGAGATTCGACGGTATTTTCAGACATAAACAGGCGGTTTGGATCGGAGCAGGGCACGAAAGTCGCAGATGTATTTGAAACAAGCAAAAATCATGAGATGAGCAAAAGGATCAAAAAACAAAAAGGACTGGAGCGCATCAAGCACGCTCGAGATCCCAAACGTCTGCCTCCTGAGAAACGGTTTTTGGCACTCGAAGATGATGAATTGCTGGATGAGGTCAGCCTCGAAATTGAAGTGATGGCGATCATGGACGAGAAGGAGAAAGAAGGAAAAAAACCTGCCTAGCTTTTTTGTTCAACCCCGATTGGTTTGAACAACCTTGGTTAATAGTCCACCTTGCCCCTCAGCATTTTCGATTCTCCACGTTTTTTCTTTGCCTCAAGGCGTTTAAGTTTGGAACCCTGACTGGGTCGGGTCGCTTTCCTCGGTTTTTCTTTGAGGAAGGCCCTTGAAATCAGTTCATTCAGCCGCTCCATCCCCGCTTCGATGTTTTTTTCCTGGCTCCGGTATTTTTGTGATTTGATGACGATCACTCCGGATTTCGAGATTCGCCTGTCCTTCATTTCAAGCAAGCGAATTTTGACTTCATCAGGAAGTTTAGATCGCTTGATGCTGAAGCGGAGATGAACCGCGGTAGAGACCTTGTTGACATGTTGTCCCCCTGAACCCTGGGCCCGGATTTGGCTGATCTCCACATCATCCGTGGTAACATACTCTTTCATCTCTGAATCTCATGTACCTTGATCGGTTTTCATTCAATCTTTTTAACAAACCACCAGTTTAACACGAATGGTCCCATTTCTGGTTCCGGATTTTTTCATTCAGAAAGTTTCACAACACCCGTATTTGAGACTCAGAATCATGCAGGTTATGATACAAAGTGAAAATAAAGCGATAAGCTTTTGAAAATGGCCATACTAGTTTTTGCATAGACCCTGCATTTTTCACACTTGGATAAGGAGGACACCGATGAAGATGGAATGGTTTGAATTAGCATCACGCAGCGTGGTTGTGCTGGATCAAGTGAACTCCTTCCGTGAAGAATCAGCTTTGCAATGGGGGCCGGTGGTGGGGACCACCCTGAGGGTTGTGAGCAGTGAAGCGATGGCTTCCCTGGAACAGCAAACTCCCAACGCAGAAGAACAAAATGCTGTTCTTCCTGATGAGGATCGTGATCCGGTTTACGAAGAAGTTTACGATCTGGAAAAAGTTTTCGGCTTTTTCCTCGAATACTGCAAGGACCGCAAAAATTACAGGCTTTGATGAGTGCTCAAGGTACCTTAACGGTGAAAAAACAAGCTGGTGGTGAAAACCGATTCAATGAAGAAATTGATGCGATACGCTCCAATCTCGGAGAATTCCGGACCAATCTGGGAAAACTCGGAATCTCCTGGGTGATCCGGTTGTTGATTTCTGTTTTTCTGCTGATCGGGCTTTACTACCTCTACTTTATTTGAGCGGATCTTTTTTTCTTCAGAAGATCATTGGGATACCGCGTCTTTGACCCGGTCCAACCCCTGCTCCACCTGATCTCCAAGTTCCTGGTCCTGAACCCAGCCCCAGAGACCTGACCCACCTTCCAAGATGAATTCGGAAAATCCTGTGTTGTCCAACCAGCCCAGTAAAACATCCGTGCCCCACTCCCGGTAGCCTGCATAATAAGCCAAAAAGAGCAGAACCAGAAAAACCAGGTTGCGGATCAGACTCATGACTTCCAGAATCGGTCGGGTTGAAGCACAATCGTATCCTCCCGTTTGGGACCGGTGGAGATGATCGATGCAGGAGCCTCCACCAGTTCCTCGATGCGGGCCAGATAGTCGAGCAGGTTTTTTGGCAGTTGATCGTATTCCGTGATGCCTGCGGTTTTTGTGTTCCAGCCGGGCAGTTCCTCATAAACCGGTTCAACCTCATCATGCCCCTCGAAGGGAAAATCGGTCTGGATGCTGCCATCCTTCATGCGGTATCCGACACAAAGCTTCAGGGTTTCAAATTTATCAAGCACATCGAGTTTGGTCAAAGCCAGCGAAGTGATTCCGTTCAGACGTACGGCATACCTCACCAACACGGCGTCAAACCAGCCACAGCGGCGGGGTCGTCCGGTGGTCGCGCCAAATTCCTGTCCTTCGCTGCGAAGGAACTCACCGGTTTGATCCAGTAGTTCCGTGGGGAAGGGACCACTGCCGACACGTGTCGTGTAGGCCTTAACGATGCCTACCACGTCTGAAATATGCCTCGGACCGATTCCGCCCCCGGCACAGGCATTTCCAGAAACCGTATTGGATGAAGTAACAAAAGGATAGGTTCCGTGATCAATATCAAGGAATGTCCCCTGGGCACCTTCGAAAAGCAGTCGTCGGCCTTGTTCCACCAGAGAATGGACCAGGACCGGGGTTTCGGTGACAAAAGGCTGGATGCGCTCAAAATACCCGAGATATTCCTGCTGGATCGAAACCGGGTCGAAACACTGATCCGAGGCCTCATAGAGGTGGGTCAACAGCGCGTTTTTTTCGGCAATGATTTCCTGCAGTCGGGCCAGCAGTGTTTCCGGATGCCTTAGGTCCCCCATCCGGATTCCCCGTCTTCCGACTTTGTCTTCGTAGGCCGGGCCGATTCCGCGTCCGGTGGTACCGATTTTTTTCTCTCCCTTATCCTTTTCGCGAAGTTGGTCGATCAGCCGATGCCAGGGCATGACCAGGTGGCTGCGGGCACTGACATGAAGCTTGCCCTGGACTTCGACCCCGTTTTCTCGAAGTTCTTCGATTTCCTTGAGGAGTTCAGGCAGATCGATGACTACCCCGTTACCGAGGATCGACATCGTGTCCCGTAAAATACCTGAGGGAATCAGGTGCAGGATATGTGTTTCGTCTCCGAACATCACCGTATGACCGGCGTTGTTCCCCCCCTGGTATCTCACCACAGCATCTGCCTGTTCGGTGAGCAGATCCACGATTTTCCCTTTACCTTCATCCCCCCATTGGGTGCCTACCACTACCAGTGCTGTCATGAATTTACCTTAATGTAATGTTGATCATGATATGCCCTCTTTTCTATTGAATCGATCCCATAGAATGCTGTTTGAGTATGTTTGCTCCTCTGCACACTTTTCCTTCAGGCCCGTATCATTCCCTTCCTGAAAGTTCCCTTGCCCGCAGATAAGCCTGTTCAAGTCCATCTTTGAGGTGAACTTCCACCTTCCCTTCAGCAAATCTTTTCAGTGCTGCTTCGGTGGTGCCTCCGGGTGAAGTTACCCTGCGCCGTAATTCGGCGGCCGATTCCTGCTCTTGAAGCAGCAGCGATGCACCTTTCAGGGTTTGTTTGACCAGCGTTTCCGCCTGCTCAGCCTGGAACCCGAGATTCTTTGCCGCTTCGATCATCTGTTCCGCAAGGTAGAACAGGTAAGCCGGTCCGCTGCCTGAAACGGCGGTGGCTGCATCGATTGCGTTTTCGCTCTCCACTTCCATGCACTTCCCACAGGAACTGAAAAGTTTCCGTATCCATTCCCGCTCTTCATCGTTGACCACTTCCGATGCAAAATAAACACTCATCCCTTCTCCCACCAGTGCTGGAGTGGGCTTGAGAGTCGGCATCACGTCCGTGGCTGACTGCGGCTTGACGGCCAACAGCAGGCAATCTGCCGCAGCGATCTCATCATCCATTGACGCTTTTGCCCTGCACCCGGTTTCCCGGACCAGGTTCTCACGTTTCCCAGAATCCGGTTCGATCAGCAGTGTATCACTGGCCGCCAGGGTGTTGCTTTTCACCAGTGCTTTCAGCAGGGCGCCGCCCATGTTGCCACCGCCAATCAAGGCCAGTTTCATCGGTTTCCTGATGTTGGAAGAAAAAGGAAATGAAAGAAAAATTAACTTGTTAAGTTTCCAGCGATTCATTGAAAATGCCAGTTTATTTCTGACATCAACACACATGCTCGATGCATCCATCTACCCCTTCCTTCTGCATCGAAAAGCCTGAAGGACCGCTTTATATCGTCACCGACTGCCATCTCGACTTTGATCAGGCACCCTTCGAGGAATTCATCGAAATGCTGGAACGCCTCCCGCAGGCCCAGGTTCTGATCTGTCTGGGAGACCTGTTCAAAGTCTGGTTGGCAATGCCGAAATTCTGGACCGATGCCCACCGGCGGGTCATGGATGCATTCCGCATGCATCGTGACCGCGGCTCAAAAGTGGTGTTTGTCGCCGGTAACCGTGAGAAACTCGTCCCCCGCGGCTGGCAGGACCGTATCCAGGAACCCTATCCTTTCACCCACCTGAGCAGGGAGGATTGGCAACTCCAATGGGGTCAACTGAAGCTGGGTTTTATCCACGGAGACGCGATCAACACCCAGGATCTGAGGCACCTGCGCTGGCGTGCTTTTTCCAACAGTCGGGGGTTTGAAACCCTTTTCCGCATCATGCCCGGAGCGATGGCACGCTGGATTGCCGCCAAAGTCGAAGCCATGCTCGCCGGTTCGAACCGTAAATTCAAAATCAGTTTTCCCGATCAGGAAGTGGAAAACTTCGCGAAACAGGTGTTACCGGGGGTGGATCATTATTTCGTCGGGCATTTTCACCTGGACCGTGTCATCCGTGTTCCGGGGGAGTCCGGAATCCTCCGCATCGTCCCGGATTGGCTGGCAACCCGAAAACTGCTCAAACTCAACCCGGATGGCCAGTTGAGCAGTGTCGTTTTCCAAGAGGGAGTTTTTCAGGAAACGAAAGAGGACTTCTCAGGTCAGAACTGAATCTTCCAAAGTTTTGAAGAATGCCTTCAGCTTCCGGAGGATTCCAGCATCATCTCATAGGCTTCCAACTCTTCCGGATTTTCGAAAGATATCGGTTCCGCAAAGGATGAAGGCCGCCGGACTTGGCTCAACACCAGTCGTAATTGGTAGTTTCCGCTGAAATCGGTGATCTGAAGCATGCGCGGTGCAGAAAAAGGATCTGCTTCCAGGTAGCGGGAAATAGTCACTTCGTATTCCGCCAGACCTTCATTGAATTTCTCCAGGGTAAGAATCCTTCCCTGGGGATCGAAGCTGATGCTGATTTCCTTCTCGGCCTGACTGATCCTCATGCTCTCAGAGTGGTTTGAAATCAAGGACCAACCTTTGGGAGGGCGTTCACGGATTCCCTGAAGCAGCCAGCCCAGTTCTTCCAATGAAAGGTCCATCCCCAGCCATTCCCTGCGAGCATCCGCGTCATTCGCTTTGAGCACAAACCATTCATTGTGGTAATCGAGCACCATCAGTTGTTGTTTATCGGCACGAAGTTCATAGATCAGACTGCCCACCAACGGCGTAAAGATTTTTAACTGGAATCGTCCCGGATCGGAATAACGCAGTTCCAGATCACCACTTTGCTTCTGGTCAGGCTGTCGGAAAAGGACCTTTCCGGATGCTAAAAAATGACTTGATTCGGATTTTGAAGAGATTGTCGGGCTTGGAGGGGATGAAGTGGTACAGCCCAAAAAAAGAAACAGTCCCGGGAGCAAGATGATTCCCGGAACACGGACGGAAACCTTATTCGGAATCACGCATGAACACTTTTTCAGCGACGTAAAAAAGGGCGATATAAAGTCCCGCGATCACCGCAACGGTAACCAGGACATTCATCTCGTGCATGGTCTTACTCTGTTAGAATTGGAAACAGGGAAAATAAACATGTTAGTATATAGGTCTTTTTCAAAACACATGCAAACCTTGAATTAAAAAGCGACGGATCCGAAGATGCCACAAAAACGCGATTTCATCTCAATCATGGACTGGAGTTCAGAAGAACTTATCAACAACCTCGAACTGGCCCTAGAACTCAAGAAAAAAACACGCGAGGGACAATGCCCCAAAGAACTCGAGGGACGTTCCTACGGGATGATCTTCCACAAGGACTCACTCCGCACCCGGGTCTCCTGCGAGGTTGCCATCTTCCAGCTCGGAGGTCATGTCCTGACCATGTCCGAGAAGGATTTTCAGATGGGCAAACGGGAGTCAGTGAAGGACGTTGCCAAGGTGCTCTCACGTTATCTGGATGGAATCCTGATCCGGACCTTTTCCCATCAGGTGGTGCTGGAACTGGCGGAACATGCCGAAGTTCCGGTCTGTAACCTGCTCACCGACTTCAACCATCCCTGCCAGCTGATGGCGGATGCGCTCACCATCCTCGAAAAATTCGGACGACTTGAAAACATCAAGGTATGCTACCTTGGAGACTGTAATAACGTCACCAACTCATGGCTCAACCTTGCCAGCCGAATTCCCCTCGACCTGAGGATTGCCACTTCGAAGGAGACCCTGCCTCCGGAACATCTGGTGAAACAGGTTCAGGATGCCGGGCTTTCCAAACTCAGCATTTACCACGAGGCTGCGGAAGCGGTTCAGGATGCCCAGGTTCTTTACACCGACGTCTGGGCGAGCATGGGAGAAAAAGAAAAAATCAAGGAACGCGAACAGTTGCTATTTGGCTTTCAAATCAATCGGGATTTGTTAAACTTATCAAATCCCGACTCCCTCGTTATGCATTGTCTTCCGGCGAACCGGGAACGTGAAATCACGGCCGAGGTGATGGATGGCCCACGTTCCATCGTCTACGACCAGGCGGAAAACCGTCTGCATGCCCAAAAGGCGATCCTGGCGCAGTTGGAACGCTGGCGTAACTAACCCCTCAATGCACCCTAACAGGAGTTTGATAATGAGTGATACCGCCACCCTCCAGCTTCCCGGACAGGAACCCGTCGAATTGCCCGTAATCACTGGATCCGAAGGTGAAAAAGCCATCGACGTGTCCAAACTGAGGGCCAAAACCGGGTACATCACCCTCGATCCGGGGTATGTCAATACCGGTTCCTGCAGCAGTTCGGTCACCTTTCTCGACGGAGAAAAAGGGATCCTCCGCTACCGGGGTTATCCCATCGAGCAACTTGCTGAAAATTCAAGCTTCGTCGAAGTCGCCTACCTGCTTCTGCACGGAGCACTGCCGACCACGCAACAGCTTGACGATTTCAATGATCATCTGAGTAAACACTCGCTGATCCATGAAGACATGAAACACTTCTTCGAGGGATTTTCCACCACCGCACACCCGATGGTGATCTTGTCCTCGATGGTTTCCTCCCTTTCCGCCTATTATTCGGAAGCATCAGGTGCCGCCTCTGTGGACCAACTGGAGGTCAATACTGCGAGACTGATGGCAAAAATCCGAACGATTGCAGCCTTTTCCTACAAAAAATCGATCGGCCAGCCCTTCATTTATCCGCAGGACAAACTCGCCTACTGCGCCAATTTTCTGAACATGATGTTTGCTGTTCCGGCAGAACCTTACGAGGTCGACCCCGAGATCACCAAGGCTCTCGATCTGTTGCTGATCCTGCATGCGGATCATGAGCAGAACTGCAGTGCTTCCACCGTCCGTGTGGTAGGCAGCAGCATGGCCAATGTATACGCTTCGGTCGCATCAGGCATCCTCGCGCTTTGGGGCCCGCTTCACGGTGGTGCAAACCAGCAGGTATTGCGGATGCTGGAACGGATCCACGCCGACGGAGATGACCTTGATAAATATGTCCGTCTGGCAAAGGACCCTGATTCGGATTTCCGTCTGATGGGTTTTGGGCATCGTGTCTACAAGAATTTTGACCCCCGTGCGACGATCATCAAGAGCGCCTGCGACCGGGTGCTGAATCTCCTCGGAGTCGACGATCCCCTGCTCGACCTTGCCCGTAGACTGGAGGAAGTTGCCCTCTCCGATGAATACTTCGTCGAGCGAAAACTCTACCCCAACGTCGATTTCTACAGCGGCATTATCTACCGAGCAATCGGCATCCCGGAGAACATGTTTACCGTCATGTTTGCCCTAGGACGACTGCCGGGATGGATTGCCCAGTGGAAAGAAATGCATCAGGATCCCAAAACCAAAATCGCTCGTCCCCGCCAAATTTATAACGGTGAAACCGCCCGGGATTATGTCCCGATTGAAAAACGGGTCGCAGGGTAGAACACAATTTGCATGGTACCCCCAGACTTGTGCTTCGGCACAGGTCTGCGGCCTTTTATGATTTTTCAGAATGAATGAATTTGCTGCTGATCTTCCAGCAGCCCTTAGCAGGAAATTGAATGGGATCGGTACTGGCTCAGGATGAAGTCGATGCGTTGCTGGCGGGAGTCGCCAGTGATGAGATTGATATTGAAGAAGACGAGGACGAATACGACCCGTCGGAGGTCGTTCCCTTCGACCTGACGGCTCAGGACCGCATCATCCGCGGGAGGATGCCGACCCTGGAGATCATCCATGACCGATTCGTCAGGATGTTTCGGCTCTCTTTGTCCACCTCTCTGCGTAAAGTAGTGGACATCTCGGTACGCTCCACCGAATTGATCAAGTTCGGCGAATTCCTGAAAACGCTTCCAGTCCCAAGTTCGATGAACCTCTTCCGCATGACCCCACTCCGGGGCAATGCAATCATGGTTCTCGAAACCAGGCTCGTCTTCACCCTGATCGACATGTTCTTCGGGGGGAACGGAGAATTGGAGGTCAAAGCCGAAGGTAGGGAATTCACCGAGATCGAATCGAGGATGATCAAACGTGTCATCATCAGCGCCCTCGAAGACCTCCAAAGTTCATGGCGTCCGGTGTTCCCGGTCCAGATCAATTATGCCCGGGCCGAGACCAATCCGCAGTTTGTCGCGATCGTTCCGCACAGTGAGATTGTGATTGTTGTCACCTTCGATGTGGAAATCGGAAGGGCCCCGATGTCGGTAACCCTCTGCGTTCCTTACTCCATGATCGAGCCGGTCCGCAGTCGCCTCAATGCCGGATTCCAGAGTGAGCAGGATGAGAAGGACAATACCTGGAGCAACCGCTTCACCAAAAACCTCAACATGAGCCACATCGAACTCGTGGCCTTGCTCGGACAAACCGAACTCACCGTCCGGGATTTTCTTAACCTGCAGCAGGATGACCTGATCTACCTCGAACACGAAACCCAACAGCCGATCTCGATCTTGGCCAACGGCATCGAAAAGTTCCGTGGTTTCCAGGGCTCCTACAAAGGACACAAGGCGATCAACGTCAGTAAACTCGTCTATGTGCCTCCCACCGTCGACGAAATCCTCGGCGCCTGATTCGTTATAATTTCTTAGGATTTATATTTTTTTTCTGGTCTTTTTTAGAAGATTCCTTTGATGGTGTCTTCACCATGACCCACCGCAAGCGTTCTCCTCTCCCCCATAATGGGCTCTTTAAGTTGGACACTTACTTCTCTCGCAGAGGGAGATGAGTCTTTGAGGACGATCACCCCACACACTCAGGGAG
>LNZD02000288.1 GCA_001469005.2 SAR324 cluster bacterium lautmerah10 | reverse complement strand
GACCTAAATGGACAATTGTTACACGTCACATGAGCATATAGCTCATAATGGAAAGATTATAATGGATTTTAACGGAATGCAAAGAAACGGAAGGTGGCGGAGGGAGAGGGATTCGAACCCCCGATGACCGCGAGGCCATAACGGATTTCAAGTCCGCCGGTTTCAACCACTCACCCATCCCTCCGGAAGGAAGATCATTTTGGATTGGTTTTCGGCAAGGTCTCAAGCCATTTCGCTGTTCTCATGTTCCGGATGCAAGGTTTGCCGGAAGACATGGATGGTTTTTTTTAACATCGTTTCCGGATCGAAGCGTGTTTCGGCATCTTCTCTGGCACCCTCTGAGAGTTGAGGGAGATTATCAAGCATCCTGGCCATTGCCTTTTTGAGTGACAAGGCGGTGGGTTCATCGGCGAGCGAACCGTTGACCCCTTCGAGAATGATTTCCGGAAGGCATCCGGTAGGCATCGCAGCAACCGGGGTTCCCACTGAGAAAAACTCGACCGCGACACGGCATATCACTTCCGAATCGATGGAACTGACGACTCCTCCGTCGGCAAAGGCCATCAGTTGGCGAATATCTTCCCGTTCCGAATCAAAACGCACCTTATCCTCTATTCCAAGTTCCCTGATTCGGTTTTGGAGTTCCAGCATTTCCGGGAGATCATCGGGGGTGTCCCGATAGAGGATCAAGAGGATTGTCTGAGGGAAATCTTCGAGCAGGAGTTGAAAACTCTCTGCCAGCAACAGATGCCCCTTTTCCTGACGGATTCTTCCGACCACGGCAAGCACCTGGTGGTTTTCAGGAATGTTGAACTGCTTCCTGTAATTATCCTGTGTTTCCAAAAGGGAAGTTTCCGGGATATCGATGGGGTAATGGATGAGATGTGGAGAATTTTCCGGTAAGTCGATACCTTGGAGATCCCTTTCCGCAACAACTTTGCCAGGGATGATGATGGCGTCGGTCCATTTTCCATGAAGGATCTGATTCGGCCAGTGAGGCTTAACTTTCCTGGATGCCCCACGGGTTCGGATCAAACGGAACGATGCCAGTGAACGTTTTGCAAAGGCATAAAGCGGATACCCCTCGGAGCGGTGGGCGTTGACGATCTGGATGTTTTCTGTTGCCAGAAGATTTTTGAGTTGGAAATAGGATTGAATGAGTTTGAAGGGATTCTGGGTATTCAGATCTGGTTCTGTGATTACCTCCAAACCGAGGTTTCTCAATTTTTTTTCATTGTCGCTACCGGGGCGGGTGAGGACGATGGGAAGGGGATCACGTCCCGGATGTTTTTCATGCCTGTTACGAACTGGACCAATCGTTCCAGTCCCAACCCGAAGCCCGAATGCGGGGCGGTTCCAAAACGCCTGAGTTCCAGATACCACTGGTAGGTTTCTTCTGGAAGTCCTTTTTCACGCATCAAATGCAGCAGGGACTCACCATCATCCTCACGTTGTGAACCCCCAACGATTTCTCCCAGGCGTGGAAAGAGGACATCCATGGCTGCAACCGTTTTTCCATCCGGGTTCTGCTTCATGTAAAAAGCTTTGATGTCCTTTGGGTAGTCGATGAGGTTGAGGGGTCCTCCCAAATGCACTTCGCTCAGATAACGTTCATGCTCGGACTGGAGGTCGCATCCCCATTCCACTGGAAATTCAAAACTTTTCCCGGAGTTCTCGAGGATCTTTACCGCTTCCGTATAGGTCAGGGTTTCAAAAGGAGTATCACAAATGTGTTTCAGTCCGGAAATGAGTTCTTGATCATACATCTTCTGCAGGAAGGCCAGATCCTCTTCATGCCGGTCAAGGCATTCTTTCAGCAGTTCACGCAGGAATTCTTCGGTCAGGACCAACATGCCCTGAAGGTCCATGAAAGCCATTTCCGGTTCGATCATCCAGAATTCTGCCAGGTGGCGGGCTGTGTTGGAGTTCTCGGCACGGAAGGTCGGTCCGAAGGTATAGACATTGGTGAAGGCCAAGGCGAATACCTCAGCACCCAATTGCCCGGAAACGGTCAGACTGACATCGGTTCCGAAAAAATCCTGATCATAATCAACCTTTCCAGCCTTGGTTTTTGGAAGCTGTTCCAGATCAAGGGAGGTAACGTGGAACATTTCACCTGCCCCTTCCGCATCATTCGCGGTGATGATCGGGGTGTGGACGTAAAGGAAACCCCTGTCCTGGAAAAATCGATGAATCGCCTGGCTGAGCGTATTGCGGATACGGAACACCGCTCCTAAGGTGTTGGTCCGTGGACGAAGGTGTGCGATGTCCCTGAGAAATTCAAGGGTGTGTCCTTTTTTCTGCAGAGGGTATTCTTCTCCGGGAGCCGTTCCCCGAATCAGGATCTGTTCGGATTGCAGCTCGAAATCCTGTCCACGTCCCTGGGACTCGACCAGGGTTCCCCAGACTTCCAATGCAGCACCAGTACTGAGTTTGGAAATTTCCTCATAATTTTCCAGCTTCTCATCGGCAATGATCTGGAGACCAGAGAGATTACTGCCGTCATTAAGCTGGATGAAACTGAATCCCTTGGATCCCCGGCGGGTTCGCACCCAACCCCTGAGGTGGATTTTCCGGTTGAGAAGACTTTGTCCGAGATCTGCGATTCGATAGGTTTCCGATTGACTGACTGTCATTTTGAGTCCGTGTCAGATGGGGGGCGAAGAATGGAAAAAAGTGGATTACTTCCTCTCATTCAAACGAAAAGAAGGCTTAAAGTTTTTTTATTATGACGGAAGTGGAGAGTGCTGAAAAGACCCGGCTTTATGTTTCTTTTCAGTTGAATGCCGGATCTGCTGTCGCTGTTCTAGTTTTTAATTGGGCTGAAGTGAGACGTGTCTCTTTGGAAATGCGTCCAATAAAGATCAGACCTGTCCGCGAACGGCTTTGGCGATTTCGATTTCGGCGTTCTCCACCAGTTCCGAAAGTTCATCCATCGTGATCACCATGTTCTTACGGTCAGGCATAATGGCAAAAAGGTATTTGACGTATTCCGGAATCATCGACAGATAATTCCTGTTACGGTCGAGTTTGATCTGACGAACCAGGAAGTGTTCCATCTGTTCCATCGACATGTTCCGGAAGACGTTGATGAACTGGGTCGAATACTGCTCCAGCTCCTTACTCACATCAATCGGGTAAAACGATTTGAAACGGCTCCGTCCTCCGGCAAGCCGGGTGAAAAGAATCATGGTCAGGCAGACGAAAGTGCCGTCGATCCAATCCATCCCCCAGAGGTCCATATAGCCGACCAGAAAATATACCGCTCCTACTATTGAACCAAGTAACTGGAGGGTCATACGGATCTTTTCGACCGCCAGGAATTTGTAGTTATACCGTTTTTCATGGATGAAAAGCGCGAGTCCCTCAACATAAGGTTCCTGGGCAAGGATCAGTTCTTCGGCGGATGCAAGCTGGTTCTCAAGTTCCAGTTCCAGCTGTTTCTTCTTTTCCAGGGCACGTTGGTTCATCACGTCCTGGACCACATACCTTCTGCTCTGCCCCAAACGTTCTTTGAGTTGAGCTACGTGCTCGTAAGGGTTTTCCTCACCCAGAGACTTTGCTTTGAACTCGGATCGAACGCTCAGATAATCGATGACATCGTCATAAAGCTTCGCCATGTTCGGCAGGGTGATGCCACCTTCGTCTTCATCCTTCTGCGCCTGCGCATCAAGTTCCATCTCCTTACGCACCACATGGGAATAGATTTCCGCAGCGGTATCGGTAAGTTTGGTATTGAGTTCGATCATCTTGATGAAGGTTTTCGCCATGATCGTCGTGAAGGCCGAAAATTTTCGGTCTTTCAACTCGGCATCGGGCTTTTCCATGCCGTAATAACCCTGGATCATCTTATCCAGCATCGCGTGCATGAAAGTGTCGTAATCCTTGTTGTGGGCTGCGGCAGAGATCATGCCGGACCAGGTCAGGGCGGCATATTTGTCCGTGGTGTGGCTTTCGTGAAGCATTTCCATGGCATCAAGGAAATAATTCACTTTGTTCGGATAAGTTGTCTCGTAGATGTACTTGGTGACTTCGGTCGCACCAACCGTCGGGTCCATCTCGCGCTGGAGGATGATCCCGATACGTGACGCCATCTGGTCTACGAAATTATCCGGAACCTCTTCTGTTTCGTCTTCAAGTTCTATGGCTTCAGCTAATTCTTCTTCTGCCATGACAGGTCATTGATTGAGGTTTTGTCGTGGACCCGCTGTGGTTTCGGATCCTGAAGCAGGTCAAAAAACGATCGGAATGGAACCTGTTGCTGAGGTTCAGTTGGCTGTGATGCGCCAGTCGCTGCGGTTGCGGATTTCTTCCTCGAACTGCGTCAAAAAGGTATCGAAACCGAGCTTGATCCGTTCCTTGGTTCCGTAACGCTGCCAGGTCACGGAGCCCTCCGAAGTTTCCTGCTCTCCGAGGATGAGCAAGTTCGGGACCTTTGAGACCGCACCGTTGCGGATCTTTTTTCCAAAAGAATCCGTCGATAGGTCGACTTGACTGCGGATGAATCTTGATTTCAACTCCTTTTCCAATTTTTCGGCATAATCAAAAAATGCGGAAGCCACCGGAATGATGCGCACCTGAACCGGTGCCAGCCAGCTTGGAAAGACTCCGCCGTAATGCTCGATGAGGAAAGCACAAAAACGTTCATGGGTCCCCAGTGGTGCACGGTGTATGATCATCGGTGCACGCTCTACGGATTCCTGGTCACGGTAGGTCAGCCCAAAACGCTCCGCCATCACCAGATCGAGCTGGTTCGTCGATGCCGTTTCTTCACGTCCAATCACGTTGCTCACCTGAAAATCAATTTTCGGACCATAAAAGGCTGCTTCGCCACGAACCGACTCATACGGGATGCCGACTTCGTCCATGGCTTCGATGACAAGTGCCTCGGCACGGGCCCAGACTTCAGGTTCGTTGACGTATTTGGCGCCGTCGGATTCTGCAAGGGAAAGCCGCATCCAGAAATTTTCGAGCCCGAATAATTCGTAATACCGCAGGTGAAGCTGCATCACACGGATGAATTCTTCTTTCACCTGTTCGGCAGTGCAGTAGATGTGGGCGTCGTTCATTGTCAGTCCCCTGACCCGCAACAAACCCGCCAGTTCTCCGGACTGTTCATAACGATAGCAGGTCCCATATTCAGCAAGTCTCAGGGGTAGCTCACGGTAACTTCTTGGCTGGGAGCGGTAGATCAGGTGGTGATGGGGACAGTTCATCGGTTTGAGGAACATTTTTTCCCCATCGACCTCCATCGGAGGGAACATACTGTCGGCATAATAGGGCAGGTGTCCCGAGGTATGGTAAAGGTTTTCGCGGGTGATGTGAGGGGTTGAAACCCGCTCATAACCGTCCAGAAATTCCTGCTCCTTGGCCAGTTTTTCCAGTTCTTCACGAATCACGGTGCCGTTCGGCATCCACAACGGAAGACCCTTGCCGACTTCTTCATCGATCACGAAATAATGCTGGTCGATGTTCAGTTTGCGATGGTCACGTTCCATCGCCATTTTCCTCTTTTCCTTGAAATCCTTGAGGGCCTCCTGGGATTCGAAGGCGAGTCCGTAGACTCTTTGGAGCATTTTGTTTTTTTCCGAACCTTTCCAGTAAGCCCCAGCGAGACTGTCCAGGGAGAAGCAGTTTTTCGGGATTTCCGCAGTGGATTCCACATGCGGACCCTCGCAAAGGTCCCAAAAAGGTCCGTTGCGGTAAAGTGTCAGGATTTCTCCCTCGGCATCGAGGTCATTCACCTGCTCGATTTTGTAATCCTGCCCGATTTCAGCGAGTCGAGTGCGCATTTCCTCACCATTCAACTCCTCACATTCAAAGGTCTGACGGGATTTGATGATTTTTTTCATCCGCTTTTCGATCTCCGGCAGGTCTTCAGGAGAGAGAGGATCTTCAAGATCGAAATCGTAGTAGAATCCGTTTTCAACCGGGGGACCGAATCCCAGTTTGGCTTCGGGTCTGATCTCCAGAACAGCCTGAGCCAGAACATGCGCCAGGGAATGCCGGATCCGATAGAGTTGGGTATCTTCTGCTTTATTCATGGTCATTCATGGATTTCAGAAGGGAGCGTAGAAAAACTGACAATCTCTTCTTTTAAAACCCGTCAGGCCACGGGCGTTTGAGGGTTCGTTTCGGGAGACAGATTTTCACTGATCACCAGGGGTTGTTCTGGCAGGGCTTTTTCAATCAGAGGGAAGTTCTCCAAGGCATGTTCCAAGGCATCTTGGATCTTGTTCAATGGAATTACTTTTAAGCCTTCCATGATTTCTTTGGGAATCTCATCGAGGTCTTTTTTGTTGTCTTCAGGAATGAGAACCTTGGTCAGAAGGCCTCTCCGGGCAGCAAGCAGCTTTTCCTTGAGTCCTCCGATTTCGGTGATTTGGCCGCGCAGGGTGATTTCACCAGTCATGGCCACTTCGTTTTTCACCGGATTCTTGGTGAAAGCACTGATGATCGCGATCATCAGCGGCAGTCCTGCAGAAGGCCCGTCTTTAGGGATCGCCCCATCAGGAATATGAATGTGAAGGTCGGACTTGGCAAAATCATCCTCATCGATGCCGAGCAGCTGGGTGTTGCTGCGCACGAATGAAAAAGCCGCCTTGGCCGATTCCTGCATGACTTCCCCGAGTTTACCGGTGAGGACCGTTTTACCGCTTCCGGGCATCAGTACGGCTTCGATCAGCATCAACTCTCCGCCCATTTGAGTGACTCCCAATCCCATCGCTATCCCGACTTCGTTTTGATCGGCTTTGTAATCACGCTGATGAACAGGCACCCCGAGGAGTTCTTTGACCAATTTGGAAGTGACAGTGATTTTCCGGTCTTTCCCGGTGCGTACCAATTTGGTCACCACCTTGCGGCAGACTTTGCCAATTTCTCTTTCCAGGTTTCTCACCCCGGCTTCACGGGTATATCCGATGATGACTTCCTGAAGTGCATCTTTCTTGAAACGAATCCAGTTTTCCTTGAGACCGTGATCTTTAGCCTGCCTTGGAATCAGGAAGCGGTTTGCGATTTCCTGCTTTTCCAGTTCGGTGTATCCCGAAAGCGGAATCTGTTCCATACGGTCAAGCAGGGGGCTGGAAATGCTTTGGGTGGTATTGGCAGTACAGATAAACAGCACACTTGAGAGATCCCACTCGACCTCAAGATAGTGATCCATAAAGGTGTTGTTTTGCTCCGGATCCAGTACCTCGAGCATTGCCGCCGAGGGGTCGCTGAGGGCACTTTGGTAGAGTTTGTCGATTTCGTCGATCAGCAAAACAGGATTCCGGCTCTTGGCTTTCCGGATGGACTGGATGATTTTTCCGGGAAGTGCGCCGATGTAAGTCCGGCGGTGTCCGCGGATTTCCGCTTCATCTCGAACTCCACCCAGGCTGATTCGGACAAACTTCCGGTCTAGCGCGCCTGCGATGGACTGGGCAAGGGAGGTTTTTCCGACCCCGGGAGGACCGGTGAGGCAGAGAATCGGGCCTTTCAAGGATTTCTTCAGTGAGGCCACCGCCAGGTATTCGATAATTCGTTCTTTCACTTTTTCCAGGCCGTAGTG
Organism: SAR324 cluster bacterium lautmerah10; assembly: GCA_001469005.2. Classification (GTDB taxonomy): domain Bacteria; phylum SAR324; class SAR324; order SAR324; family NAC60-12; genus UBA1014. The sequence continues at coordinate 2,835 of LNZD02000288.1, read as the reverse complement.
ATCTTCATCCAAAATCTTCTGGGCCCGTTTCAGGTCGAAGTTATCTTCAGTACTGACATCCCAGGGCATCGCGACCAGCCATTCAAGGTAGTTTCGGATCACATTTGCCTCGGCGGAAAGAGGAGACATCATTTTCAGTTTTTTGACTTCCTTCTCTGCCGATTCACGGACCTCATTCGGCATCTTGGCTTCTTTTACCTTGCGGGCCAGTTCATCCATCTCTCCCTTTGGATCATCCATCTGACCCAGCTCTTTCTGGATCGATTTGAGTTGATCCTCAAGGTAGTCTTCCTTCTGGCTGCTGCTCATCTGCTCTTTGACCTGCTTTTTCAATTGGGACTCGAGTTTCGAGATCTTCTTTTCTTCTTCCATGATCCCGATCAATGTTTCGAGCCTCACGATCGGTTTGATTTCTTCGAGCAGTTTTTGTTTTAACTCACGCTCGATTTCCATCATTGAGGCCAAGCGGTCCGCAAGTGAATGGGGTTCAGTATCTTCGATGTTTTTCAACACCTCCTCACGGGTTTTTGATTTTTTCTTTTTAAAGTATTCGCGGGCCAGAACACGGGCCTTGGTTGAGAGATCAGTCAGTTTTTCAAGGTCTTTTTCAGATTCTTTTGCATCCATTACCTCAATCCGGGCCGAGTAGTCTTTGTCTCGGAGCATCGATTCAAGAACCCTGGCTCGGTGTTGTCCTTCGAAGAGCGCCTTCACTGTTCCATTGGGAAGTCTCATCACCTGGAGGATACGCCCCAAAACACCCACCTCATAAAGATCTTCATCTTTGGGCTCTTCTACCGAAGAGACGCGTTGAGCGACAACAATGATCTGGCGGTCTCCTGAAAGAGCCTTGTCAAGGGCTTCCATGGAACTCTTGCGGCCGACAAAAAAAGGCGTGGTGGAACCCGGATAAATGATTTCTTCCCGCATTGGAAGCAGCGGGACGATGAGGTTTTTTGCTGATAAACGCATGATGATTCTTTTTCTGGAAACTATTGGGTACTTCCCGCTTTCAGGTCGGAGAGAGTTCCCTTCTCGTTAATGCTTGGTAAAGCAGTATTTTCGTCTGTTTTTGAGGGGCTTGTTTTGCCGGGATTTTGAAAATTCAGAGTAGCATAGAAGAATAGCATTTCCAATACGAGGAGAACCCCGACCAGCCATTCAAAATGCTGTTCATAGAAGAGCCCGGCCAACAGGGCTCCCATAAAATGACCACCGAACTGAAAAAGATTGTACACCCCTGTGGCTGTTCCTTTGGTCTCAGCAGTGGTGAGACGGGAAACTAGTGAGGGCAGGATCGGTTCAAAAACATTGAAACCCATGAAAAACAGAAAAACTCCTGCAAGGAACCAGTTTAAAGAATCCTTTTGCCAGCCTATTCCGAGCAGGATTGCGGATCCGAGCAGGAGCAGGATGCCCACCAGCATGACCTCCCGGAAACGATTCCGTGATTCCGCAATGATGGCTGCTGGCACCATTGCCAAACCACCAAGCAATAACATTGGCAGATACACTTTCCAAAGTTCTGACTGAGTGAATTCATGTTGGAACATCATCAACGGTACCAGAAAAAAAACCATGGAAAGTCCGGTGCCGCAGATGAGTCCTCCAAGGTTAATCGCTCTCAAGGACTTCAGTTTTAGGACGGTTAAAAGCATCCTGGCGGCCGATTCAGGCTCTACCAGTTTGGAACTGGGTTCAACTTCGGGAACTCCCTTCAGAAGGATTCCCATGCTCAGCATCGTGATGGCCGAGATGAGCCAGAACAAACCATCCAACCCGAATGCCTGGGAAAGGAAGGGTGCGGAGAGTATGGCAATTCCAAAGGAAATCCCGATGCTTCCCCCGAGGAAGGCATTGGCACGGGTCCGTACTTCGGGCCGGGTCAAATCCGCAATCAGGGCGAAGATCGCAGAACTTACCGCACCGGCTCCCTGAAGAAAACGTGCGGCAATCATCCAGTAGACCGAATCGGTGACTGCCGCCATCACACTTCCCAGGACAAAAATCAGTAAACCGCCCATGATCACCGGTTTCCGTCCGATACGGTCGCTGAGCATGCCGAAGGGGACCTGCAAGATTCCTTGGGTCACGCCATAAGCCCCGAAAGCCAGTCCCACCAGCAACGGTGTTGCCTGATCGAGTCCCATTGCCAGTGCACTGAAAACCGGAAGTACCAGAAAGAGTCCGTACATCCGGAAAAATAGGATGGAGCTCAACCCGATGATGCATTTCTTTTCAACCGAAGTGAATAAGCTCGGGGAGCCTTTTCCAGCTTTCATTAAGTTTTAGAAAGTAAAAGGGTGCGGTTTCAGAAATCGGTTCCGCCAGTCTTGAGGCAGGAAGGAATATAAATTGAGTCAGGGGCTGTAAAATTGGTGAAGCAGGAGATAGACCAGCACTCCTGTGACGGAAACATAAAGCCAAAGAGGCAAGGTGTATCTCGCAACTTTTGGATGCAGATTCAGTTTCCCGGTTAAAGCAAAATATAGGGTAATCAGAATCAGAGGCAGCATCACGGCTGAAAGAACCACATGGCTGATCAGGATGAAAAAATACACTGGACGGATCCATCCTTCACCAAGAAACGGCGTATCTCCATGAAAAGTATGATAAATCAGATAACTGACCAGAAAAGCAGCGGAGAGTCCCAGGGCACTGAGCATCAGTTTCTGGTGAAGTTTACGATTCTTGTTTCGAATTGCGACGTATCCGGCCGCAAGACAAGGTGCACTAAGAGCGTTAAGAAAAGCATTGAGAGGGGGGAGAAAACCCACATTCAACCCGGACTCGGTGCTGACAGGTTCCCGAAGGTAGAGAAGCCAAAGAAGGAAA
>LNZD02000287.1 GCA_001469005.2 SAR324 cluster bacterium lautmerah10 | reverse complement strand
GCTTATGTTTTTGACGATGCTGATCATGCGGCATCGATGTTCAATTTACAGGCACCGGGTTTCATTTATTCCCGCTTGACCAATCCCACGGTGGCCGCACTCGAGGAAAAACTGGCGACCCTGGAAGGCGGCCGGGGTGGAACGGTGACCTCATCCGGACATGCTGCAGAAACCCTGGTTCTGTTTCCGCTGATGGCACCGGGAATGGAGGTGATTGTCTCCAATAAGCTTTATGGGGGAACCATCAATCTGATGGGCAAGAGCTTCAGGAAATTCGGCTGGAATGCGGTTTTTGTCGATAATGATAATCCCGAGGCATTCCGGGCCGCCGTTACCGAAAAGACACGTGCCATTTTTGTGGAAAGCCTGGCCAATCCCGGGGGGGTGATTGTGGACCTTGAAGCGATTGCTAAAATAGCTCAGGAAGCCGAGGTGCCCCTGATTGTCGATAATACCATGGCCACCCCCTGGCTTTGCCGTCCGTTCGAGTGGGGTGCGGACCTGGTGGTGCATTCGACGACCAAATTTCTCTCCGGCCAGGGAAATGCCATGGGAGGCATCGTCATTGATTCAGGACGTTTTCCCTGGTTCGGCAATGCCAAATATCCGAGCCTCAGTGAACCCTCCCCTGATTACAATGGACTGACCTTTGCGGAAACCTTTGGAGACTTGGCTTTCACGCTTTACAGTCATGCGGTCAGTCTGCGGGACCTAGGCTGTACCCAGTCTCCGATGAATGCCTGGATTACCCTGAACGGGGTGGAAACCCTGCCTCTGAGGATGGAGCGTCATGTCGAAAACGCACAGAAGGTTGCAGGTTTTCTGCAACAGCATCCTTCGGTGGAATGGGTCTCATATGCCGGTCTTTCTTCAAGCCCCTATTATCAACTGGCCCAAAAATACCTGCAGGGAAAAGCAGGATCGGTTTTCACTTTCGGCATCCGTGGAGGTTATGAAAGCGGCCTTCGTCTGCTGGAAAAGGTCGAGCTTTTCAGTCATGTGTCCAATGTCGGCGATTCTCGTTCACTGATTCTCCATCCGGCTTCGACCACCCATCGGCAGCTCAGCGATGAACAGAGACTTACCGCCGGCGCAGGTCCTGAGGTGATCCGTCTCTCCGTGGGAATTGAATCGGCGGAGGATTTGATCGCAGATTTGGAACAAGCCCTGGAAGGTCTATAAAGTCTTTTTGAAATCGTTTGAAGGTTGATCCTTCTCAAATGCTTTCAGGAAGATGCACATTTCAAAAGAATCAGGGATCCGTTGGATCAAGAACCCGCAAAAACTCCTGAAAAGATTCCTGCTGAAAATCTCCAGCAAGAATGGTTCCTGGAATTCCTCGGTCAGGGTAGAGAACTTTTCAGGATCTACCTGGTCAATTTCTGGCTGAAACTGCTGACCCTCGGATTTTACCATCCATGGGCCAAAGCTCGCCTCTTTCGCTATCTATATGCCTCAACCCGTCTTTATGACACGGATTTCCAGTTTCATGGAAATGGCCGCGAATTGTTTACCGGATGGGTCAAAGCTCTGCTGGCTTTGATTCTGCTGGAGGGTTTTCACCAGATCGTTGCAGAGTTGATCCGTCAACGCGGAATCGATTCAGAACCCGGAGTCAGCGGAGGACATGAATGGTCTTTCTGGCTGGATACGGCGAATCTTGTATTTTACCTGTTTCTCTTTTTTCTTTTTTTCATGATTGCCCTAGTGGGCGTTCGTCGTTACCGGCTCAGCCGGACCTCATGGAGGGGGATTCGTTTCCGTTTTGATGGAACCCTGGTGGAAATTTCCAAACTGATGATTCGCGGATGGGCCATAACACTTATCAGTTTGGGACTGCTTTATCCCCTCCATCGCCATCGTTTTCAGGAATATTGGGTTTCCCGAACCCGTTTTGGCAGCAGCCGTTTTTATTATGAGGGTACGCCTTCAGAACTTTTTCCAATCTGGATTCGTGGTTTTTTGCTGAGTCTGATCAGTGTTGGGGTTTACAGTTTCTGGCTTCGTGCCGGGCTTCAGCGTTATTTCTGGAGCAGGACCCGTTTGGAACAGGCACAACTGGCATGCAATCTCCACGGTTGGCCGCTTTTTCGGGAAAGCATGATTTACGTGTTTTTTCTCATTTTCAGTTGTGGCTTCGCCAGGCCCTGGGCGGATGAACGTTACAACCGCTTTTACCTGTCCCAATTCGGATTTGTTCAGGCACCGGATTTGGAAGCAGTGATTCAGACGGCATCCGTGGAATCGGGATCCACCGGAGAAGGAGTTTCTTCTCTGCTCGATCTCGAGTTCTGAAGATGCCTCAGAGTTGGGACGCAAAGTATTTCGACGGAAAAAGCCCCCAAAGCATGCTGGTCAGGCTTCAGCTTCTTCCAAAAGGTGTGATGTTGCATTTCATGGACGGTCGAAGCCAGCATTGGAAGCATGAAAGCTTTTCCATTGTCCGTGACCGTGAAAGCGGTCCAGTAAGGCTGTTGCGTGGAGATTTTCCCCAGGAAACTGTGGAAATTCCGGATCATAGTTTTGCGGCGATTTTGGAGCAGAAAGGGTGGTCCGGGAAAGGATGGAGGACTTCCTGGAAACAGAAATCAATTTCTGTTTTTGCGGCGATTGTTTTGTTTTCAGGAATTCTCTACTGGATCCTCGACCCCGAAAAGCCTGGAATCACAAGGTGGATGGTCCAATGGATTCCTGTTTCATTGGAAGAACAGTTGGGAGAAATGGCCCTCACTCAGCTTTTTCCGAATCGGCAAACATGCTCAACCCCGAAAGGGGACAGGGCTCTGGAAACGTTCATGCTTTCCCTGATTCCCAGGGATGATCCTTACCGATACAATATTGAAATCATACGATCTCCTCAAGTCAATGCCTTGGCGTTTCCAGGCGGGAAATTGGTGTTGTTCAGTGGTTTGCTCAAGAGTCTGCCTTCTCCAGAATCTTTGGCAGGAATCCTGGCCCATGAAATCCAGCACGTCCGTCTCCAACACGGCACTCAGAACCTGATGCGTCAATTGGCATTCAGCGGGATGGTGAAGCTGATGGCCTCGGATTCCGGAGCTTTCCTGGAACAGATGCTGGAAGGAGCAAAAACTCTGGCCATTCTGAACTACAGCAGAAGTTTTGAAACCGAGGCCGATCTTGGAGCCGCAGAGCTTTTAAAGCAGCAGGGATTTTCACAGGATTTCCTGGTCCAGGCTTTCCGTGCTTTTGAAAACAATAAGGCGGTTCTTGATTCAGCCGTTCCCCAGTATTTTTCCACACACCCTGATTTGAATGAAAGAATCAAAAATTTGGAAAATCAAAATCGATCCCTGGAATCCTCAGGTACTGGAAAAATACTTAATCCTCAAAGCTGGAAGGAACTGAAGAATATCTGTGCCAATGTTAACTCACCTTGAATGGGTGCGACTTGAGAAGAATGATCAAATCCTTCAACATCAATTTTGCTTAATTCACTGGAGAAAGATGGAAAAGCGGTTCACCCGAGACATTTCTGAGCGATGAAATACATCACCGTTAAAGGGCTGAAAATGGCCTATCAGGAAGAAGGTGAGGGAGCCCCGATCGTCTTTTTGCATGGGAATCCCACATCTTCCTACCTTTGGCGAAACGTGGTCCCGCATCTGAAAGGATTGGGCCGCTGTCTGGTTCCGGATCTGATCGGGATGGGAGAGTCCGATCCTCTTCCAGAGTCTGGCCCCAATTCTTATCGCTTCACGGAACATGCGGGATTTCTTGAAGAACTTCTGCAGAAACTCGAAGTTGAAAAGGATGCAATCCTGGTCGGGCATGACTGGGGTGGAGCCCTGCTTTTTCATTGGGCGATGCAGCATCCAGATGCAGTTCAGGGGATCGTCTACATGGAAACCATCGTCTCGCCTGTGAGTTGGAGAGATTGGCCTGAGGATGCAAAGGGAATTTTCCAGGGCATGCGTTCCGAAGCAGGGGAAAAAATCGTTCTCCAGAAAAACCTTTTTGTCGAAGGAATCCTTCCAAATTCGGTCCTCAGGAAACTCACCGAAGAAGAGATGAATGTTTACCGCAAACCGTTTTTGGAAGAAGGGGAGAGGCGTCGTCCGATGCTCACCTGGCCGCGAGAAATCCCCATCGAAGGGGAACCTGAAGACGTCTGTTCGATCGTGACGGCATACGGGAAGTGGCTCCAGGATTGTGAAATCCCCAAACTTTTTATCAACGCGGAACCGGGTTCGATCCTGACCGGAAGGCAGCGACAGTTCTGCAGGCGTTTCCGCAAACAACATGAAGTGACCGTCAAAGGCAGTCATTTTATCCAGGAAGATTCTCCGGATGAAATCGGGACTGCCATTGCAGAATTCACTGAAAAACTGCGTCAAACCTGAAACCTGAAGGGCTATGAATTTTCCCACAAGACCTGGAGTTTTTACCGCTTCACTGACTCCTTTGAACCAAGATGCTTCTCCAAATCTCAATCAATTGGTTTCCCATGTGAATTGGCTTTTCGGGCAGGGGTCCGATGGAGTCGCAATTCTCGGCAGTACAGGAGAAGCGAATTCTCTGACCTTTGAACAAAGACTGTCCATCATCGAGCACACCGCCGGAGAACTTCCTCCGGAAAAACTGATGCTCGGAACCGGTTCCTGCAGCATGCAGGATGCGATTCGTCTCACCACTGCCAGTGTTCAGGCAGGTGTGTTTACGGTGCTGGTGCTCCCTCCTTTTTATTATCGGCCTCAAAGTGAGGAAGGGGCTTTCCGGTATTTTTCGGATTTAATCGAAACGGTTTCAGAGGAGAGGCTGCGTGTCGTTTTTTACAATTTTCCTCAATTGACAGGGTTTTCCTTCAGTCTGGAACTGCTGACACGGCTCCGGGAACGCTACGGACAGGTTGCTGCAGGAATCAAAGACAGTTCCGGTGACTGGGAAAACATGAAACTGCTGGCCCGTGAAATTCCAGATTTTTCGGTTTATGCAGGGACCGAGAAATTTCTACTCGACATCCTGCGTGAGGGGGGAGCTGGCTGCATTACGGCAACCGGGAATTTAACCTCTCCTGCCTGCAGTGAAGTTTATCGTGCCTGGCGTTCGGGAGATTCGGACGAAGCTGACAGGGCTCAGCAGCTTTTGACCCGCCAGAGGCTGGCACTGCAGCAAAAGCCCTTTGTCTCCGGATTAAAAGCCCTGCTCGAGCAAAGCACGAATGACCCAAATTGGAAGAATCTGCTTCCGCCTTTTGTGCCGCTTACTCCGGAAGACGCGTCGGCATTTTCCAAAGAAGCGACTGCTGTGGGGATTCAGTTGCCCTCCGGGAACTGAAGGAGTTCCCCGTTTGAAATCCGCCGATAGCGCGACTGCCTTACCTTCGAGCATATTTGGTGCATCCAAAGCCGCCCTGACGGTGCTTGCGGTGGTCTGTGTGATGAACCTGCTGGCCAGGGGATTTATGGAGACCCACGCGATTTTCATGCTCTCCCTGGAGCAGGAATTCGAGTGGAGCCGAACCGAGGTGTCAGGGATCTATTCGATTGCGATGCTCACCTTCGGGCTCACCGGCCCGGCAGTTGGATTTCTCTTGGACCGCCTTGGACCTCCCAAAGTCTATACACTTGGGTTGCTGCTGATCATTGCCGGTCTCGGTCTTTCCTCGATTTCGGATTCGCTATGGGTTTTCCGCATCAGCCAGGGATTGATGATGGGATTTGGTGCGGGATGTCTTTCCACGGTTTCACTGACGGCATTATTGAGCCGCTGGTTCCAGAATTTCCTGAGCATTGCCATGGCGTTTGCTTATGCCGCCACAGGAATCGGCATCATGTTTTTTTCGCCTTTGGTGGAAATGCTGAATGCAGAAATCGGCTGGCGTCATGGATACCAAAGCCTGGCACTGATTGGATTGGCAGCGCTTCCTTTGACGTTTGTCCTTTACCGTCTCAAAGCCGATGAAGGAAATCCTGTTTTGCTGGAAAGAATCGTCAAAAGCGGAGGGCCGAATCCAAGGCTGAAGGGAATTAAAGTTTTTCAGGCCATCCGAAGGGTTGAATTCTGGGGACTTACCTGGGTTTATTTCATGACTGGGGTTGGTTCGTTTACGGTGCTTTTGCAGACACCGGCCCATCTGGTTGAGATGGGCTATTCGACTGCATTTGCTGCCAGGGCTTTTGGTTTTCTCGGACTTCTGTCGCCCCTGGGAATTATTGGAATCACAGTGCTTTCCAGGCATTTTGGCCAGACACCGGTGATCCTTGTGAGTTATGGACTGAGTTTTTTTGGAGTCGTTTTTTTGCTGCTCTTTGAACAGACTTCCTCCCTTGTTCTGCTTTTCCTCTTCATCCTGTTTTATGGAGGGACTTTCGGCTGCCGAGCCCCGGCGATCGGCAACCTTGCCGCCCAGAATTTCAACGGTCCGTCGATGGGAAGGATTTACGGTCTGATTACCATTGCCAGTGGACTGGGAGCAGCCGCCGGTGCTTATCTCGGAGGTTTTTTCTTTGAATTGACAGGACAATACCATTACGGTGCATTTTTTTCGATGTGCATGTTTCTTGTTGGTAATCTGCCTTTCTGGATCATACCAGGCCTCACTCGTTGGAAAGCCTGAAGATATAATCTTTTGTACAGAAAACTTTTATGACTGCAGCCCTTGCCCCCGGTTTGAAACATCAAATCCTGCTAACCGTAGAAAAGCATCACACTGCAGATGCGTATGGCAATCCCGGGGTTGAAGTCTTTGCCACTCCAGCCCTGATCACTCTTTTCGAAAACGTCTGTGGAGAATGCATCAGACCTTTTCTCAGCGAAGATGGCTTCAGTGTTGGAACCAGGGTGGATATCAGACACCTTGGAGCAACTCCTTTAGGATTTGAAGTCAGTGCACAATGTGAGGTGATCGAAGTGGACCGCCGGCGTGTCGTATTTCGTGTCGAAGCCCATGACGGAGTTGAAAAAATTGGAGAAGGAACCCATGAACGATTTATCATGGACAACCTGGATTTGTTTCTTCAAAAGACCCGGGAGAAATTCCAGCAGGGATAATTCACAACTCTTCAGCTGACTTGATCCGAAGGAACGCAAATTGAATCTCTGATCCCTCTTGATCCATGAGATCGTTTTACAATCGTTTCATCTTTTCTTATGTTTGACGAACAGCTTTATCTGATTGCCTATAATGATTTTGCCGGCAAGGCAGTCGATGAAGCTCTTTGGATCAAGGCCATGACCCTCGCAGGGGGTGACAAGAAGCGAGCCAAATGGCACTACATTGAATTAAGAGTCGATCAGATGCTCAGGGATCCCTCCCTGAGAAAATCAGTCCAGCGAAAAATCAATCCTACTTCCACATCAGGAGCCTACATGATCTGGATCAGCTTTATTATTGCACTTGGTCTTATCGGAATTGCTACAAGTTTTGACTTCATGAATATGGAGTTCAATTTGGTCAATCTGACCTATATCTTAGACATCCCATCATTATTGATCATCTGGTTACCTGCAGTTTTCCTCAGTATTTCTGCTACCTCGTGGAAAAGTTACTGGCATAGCTGGAGTTATCCTTTTTTGTGGCGTAAACAGGTTGGAGAGGATGATGCTAATTCTGCCGCAAGGTGCTTGAAAGTCAAAGGAGATGCAGGTTTTGTGATGGGCATTTTAGGAACCGTAATCGGAGTCATTTTAATGATCAGGGATATCAGTGCTTTTGCGGAGACCCAGGATCTGCTCAATGCAGTTTCAGTTGCATCCATTACTCTGTTTTATGGCTTACTCTATAAATTACTCTGCTACATTGCCGAACAACGGGTCAGGAACCTCTACCTGAATTCGTAATTAGATTAGCTTAACCAAATTCAATTTTTCCTTGAAGCAGCTTCACCGAAAGGACCTTTTCAGTTGGTCCGTGTTCAACGAAGAAAGGAACATTGATTTTCA
>LNZD02000286.1 GCA_001469005.2 SAR324 cluster bacterium lautmerah10 | reverse complement strand
CTTCGATCCCAGCCTGGATGGTTGAATCAGTTTGTGGACTCCTCGTAGTCCCGATAGACAAAGGTTTTGTTGAAGGTATCTTCAAGGTATTGTCCCATGGTGATGGGTTGGTAGGCGGGAGGATGCGTTTCTGAAACACAGCATTTCAGCGGTTCCACCAGGCAGTCAAAATTAGGATCGTAGAAAAGAACCTGGGAGTAACGGTCTCTGCCATGGTTGGCAACGCGATGCCAGGTGGCCGGATAAAGCCCGTTGGTCCAGATTTCCATGATGTGTCCCACATTACAGACGAAGGCTCCTTCCACCGGTTCTATGGGAATCCACTGACCTTCCCGGGTTTTGATTTCCAAACCTCCAATGGAATCCTGGGTGAGAATGGCAACGGAACCATAGTCGGTGTGCGCCCCAGCCCCCTGCTGGTCGGGGTGGTGTGACATGTCCAACTCGGGATAATGCAACAGTCTGAGTTGGGCCAGGGGTTTGGAGTGTTTGTCCACGAAGTAATCTTCGTCCAGCCCCAGGTCAAGAGCAAAACACCGGCAAATCTGTTCCCCCAGAAGCAGAAGGGCCTGGTAGTATTCCTCCAGGGTTTTCCGAAATTGAGGCGGATTTCTGGGCCAGACGTTGGGGCCATGAAAGGGCTTTCCTGCTTTTACGTCGGGATCATCCAGAGATAGTTCCAAAGCCATATCGAAGGCTTCTTTAAGATCCGGCTTTGCATTGGGGTCGGTTGCTTCTGCAGAAAAGGGATGATATCCACGGTGATGCGCGGAATGGGAAATCAGGATCTCTTCCTTCTCTTCCAGAGGTTGCTGATGAAACTCCCGATTGGCATCAAACACCCGTTGGATCAGTTCCAGCGAGACCCCATGGTCGGTGAGGGTAAAAAAACCGATCTCCCGGCATGCCTTGCCAATCTGTGAGGCAACCTGCTTTTTCCCTGCTTCATGGCCTTCCAGGAACGGAGAAAAATCAATCTGGGGAATCGAAGAACTCATGCCGAATTTTATGGGTTCATTATTCAGCGAAGCCCGTCATTGGCGGAGATCTGATCGGCCTGGAGTCCCCCCATCCGCGCATGGATCCTGCCTCCGGTGGTCATCACCAGCGAAAAGACGATCTCGTCACGCCGGGGTGCATCGGGGATGGAGACTTCCATCGCATCAAAATGACTGCGGACGTAGGAAGCATTGATGTGGGTGATGGGGACATCAAGCGAGCAGCCCATTCCTCCTACTTTCTTGGCAGAAGGAACAATCGCGAGGGCTCCTCCGAGGGCTTCGCGCATGGCGTAACCGCCCGGGACATGCCAGAGAGCACCGTGTTCCAGTTCACCGTCTTCGCCGACAATGGAACCTTTACCGTAACTTTGGATCTGACCGGCACCTCCAAGCAGGGAAATCAATTCCTGGGCTGCTTCAAGTCCCACCGGTTTGAGGGCATCCATCATGGGCAACACATCCTCGACATAGGATCCGGCAAAAGGATTTTTGAGGACAATCAGAATCGCTCCTTTTTTCAACGGCTTTTCTGGCGGAGTTCCTCCTTCATGACGAATGGTTTCGACAAGGGTCACAGTTTTTCGGACGTTTATCATTTCACTCATTAAGACCTGCTTTCCGGAGAATTGATTACCCGGGTTTGATGTTGAAGAGAAAGGTAGGCCGCCTCAAGACGTCCTGCCTGTTGAAGGTTTCGAGCCATCGCAGAGCCGTTTTCCAGGGCCCTGTCGATGTAATGCTTGGAGATTTTTGGGACATGGGCCGTGACAGGCATCAGTTCCAGATCAGAATCATCCACCAGTTGCGAAGCGGGAACCCGGACGATGTCTGGGTGATCGACATTGACCGCGTTTGCCACCAGAGTCGCTGAAGCATCAGCCTGGGCGGCGGACCTGGCAAGAACCGTAACCGAGTCTGCAATCCCGAGACTCTGGGACCGGCCTCTCCAGCCTGAAGTGGCGACTCCGCGAACAGGACTTGAGTCATCGATCCCGACGGTTGTGGAAAGTTCTGGAGCCTCCTTAAGTTCAAAAACTCCAAAACGGCGCCATCGGTGTGATGAAACCATCCAAACCTTGAACGGCTTCCAGCATCCGCTTTGCAACACGGCCTTTGACATTCGGAAACGAAGGGTTCCATGGGGTTCTCAGGATAGGAAGCTCGGTAACCAGTTCTTCCAGAATGTGCTCAAATCGATGAATCGCCCGATCGAAAGCCTCGTTTTGAACCTGCTCTGGTCCGTTGACCACGATGATGAGATCGATCGGGCCATGCTGGAGGTGGAGACGGTTTCCGGAAAGGATTCGATGAACCGCACCGTTACCAGTTTTTTTCAAGTTAGATTGAGCAACCGATATTTCATCGGTCGGGAATGGCATCACCATGCCTGCAGGAGGTTGAACTGTTGACGATTGCATTACTTCAGTGTTTCTGAAAGGGCCAGGGGTTGAATTGGTTCCAGGCCTTCATGCTCACTTCCCGTTCCTCGGAAACCTCCTCCAACTTCCTGATGAAATCCATATGCCCGCCCATTTGATGGAAATCTTCTTTTTTCATGGTGAATTCGATGGGAGCAACC
>LNZD02000285.1 GCA_001469005.2 SAR324 cluster bacterium lautmerah10 | reverse complement strand
GTTTCGGTGCGCTCGGTATCTGCCTACTCCACACTGGGTTGGCTCAACCAGCCCTGGGTTCCGGATTATTTTTCCGACCCGGTGCTGAGCACCTTCGTCAAACGAAAAGACGCCGACCTTGCCGCGACCCTGATCCATGAGATGGCCCATCAGGTGGTCTATGTGAAAAACGACACCAGTTTCAACGAATCCTTTGCTACCTTCGTTGAGGAAGAAGGTTTGGAGCAGTTTTTCCAGGAACGAATCGGCAGTGGATCGTCCGAAATGATCTGGTACCGCAGTGCAAGGCGGGACCGTGAACGATTTCGTCAACTGGTATTGGATGCCTACGAGAAGCTTCATCATTTGTATGGCTCAGAAATGGAAGACAGCGAAAAACTGCAAAATAAGAAAAGGATTTTCAATCAGTTGAAGCAGGTGTTTGCAGAACAGGAAGATCAATTTGAGGTGCTTCGCTACAGCCAATGGTTCAGCCAGGAACTGAACAACACCCACCTGCTCGGCATTCGCCGATACCATCGGGATACTGAGGGATTCCGCAGGCTTTTTGAAAAAGAAGGCCGGGAATGGAAAAACTTTTTTGCCAGGGTGCTTGAACTTGCCGACAAGCCGAAGGATGAACGGAAAATGCTGCTCAACCAGGAATGGTGAAAAAACCTGAAAAACTGCGTGCAGTTCTGATCGACCGTGACGGGGTGATCAACGAGGAACCCGGGCCGATCCTGAAACCTGAGGCTTTCCGTTTCGTTCCCGGCAGCATCGAAGCGGTTGCAAGGATCAACCAAGCAGGGTGGCTTTGCCTGCTGGTAACCAACCAAGCGGCCCTGGCGCGTGGACAAATGAACCTTGGGGAATTTTCCGCCGTTACCCGAAAAATGAACCGGGAACTGTTCCGGTCGGGAGCCAGGATGGACGCCATGTATTTCTGCCCCCATCACCCTGACTGGGATGCCGGGAAAAAACGCTCCTCACCGAAAAACTGCGGATGCCGGAAACCGGAACCGGGTCTGCTTGAAAAAGCCTGTCGTGCCCATGGAATCCTTCCCTCGGAAACGGTGATGATCGGGGATACCACCAAAGATTTTGAGGCATCACGGCGTTTCGGTTGTTTCAGTATCGGAGTCCGGACCGGACACGGCGGACAGGATGGAACCTGCAGCACCAAGCCTGATTGCTGGCAGGATGATCTGGCTTCAGCGGTGGACTGGTTGATGGGCGGAGAAACGATGACCTGAAATGACTTGTGAGAAATCGTCCTGGGTATTAATTTAAGGGGTTAATTTTGACCAGATCCTGTCATCTTTTTCACCTTCCTCTTCAAAAAGCTCCTTGGAGCAAAAACTCAATCCGACGAAATCTATGATCATCAGGGCCAGAGGGTTTTTTCTGCTAATGATCCTTCTTTCGTTTCAGCATGCCATCTTTGGTGCTGAAGAACTGAAGGATGGACTTTATGCCAAATTGGAAACTTCCAGAGGCGAAATTCTGCTTCAACTTTATCACCAGCGAGTCCCCCAGACAGTGGCCAATTTTGTGGGATTGGCCGAAGCAACCAAAGCCTGGAAAGATCCGATTTCCGGGAAATCCAAGAAAACACGCTTTTATGACGGTCTTAGCTTTCACCGGGTGATTGCCGATTTCATGATTCAGGGGGGTGATCCTCTGGGAACCGGAAGCGGAGGTCCGGGGTACCGTTTTCAGGATGAGATTCACCCGGATCTCAAACATTCCGGACCGGGAATCCTCTCCATGGCAAACGCGGGTCCGAACACCAATGGAAGCCAGTTCTTCATCACCCACAAAGCAACTCCGTGGCTGGACGGGAAGCATTCGGTATTTGGAAAAGTGATCCGGGGTATGGAAACAGTCAACAAGATCCAGAAAGGAGATTTGATCCAAACCGTGTCCATCATTCGACGCGGGAAAGACGCTAAAGGATTTGATCCCTCCAAAATTGAAGCCGCTCAGAAAGCAAAACAGAAGAGCCTGGCGATCAAACAAAAAAAGGATCTTCCACCCCTTACCGGGGAGTCAGATCCGTCCAAGGTTCCAGGAAAAAATCAGCCCCTTGCAGAAGAAGTTTCCCTGGAACTGATGGTCATCGCCTATGAAGGCGTTCAAACTCCCTTGCCTGCATTGTATTACGACAAGTCCGGGGCCAAGAAGGTGGCGGAGCAATTGGCAGAACTGGCCCGTCGAAAGAATTCGAATTTCAGCCGATTGACCGATCAGTTCTCGGATCTCAAACAGCAGAAAAAAATCCCCTTGCTCCGAGCGGACACTCCGAATTTGATGCCTTTTTTGAAGGCCGGTTTGAGCTTGAAGGAAGGACAGATCAGTGATCCGGTGGATTCGCCTTTTGGCTTCATCATCTTCCACCGTGTTCCCCTTGATGTGATCACGGCCAGTCACATTCTGATTTCTTTCAAAGGCGCATCGCGTTCTGAGCAGAACCGTAGCAGGGACGAAGCGAAAAAACTGGCAGGGGAACTTGCGGAAAAAGCACAAAAGGGTGAAGATTTCGCCAATCTGGCCCGTATGAATTCCGATGGGCCCTCAGCACCGAAAGGAGGGTTGCTTGGAACCTTCGGACGCGGACAGATGGTCCCTCCCTTCGAAGAAGCCGCCTTTGCACTCAAAGTCGGGGAAGTCAGCGGAGTCGTAGAAACCCCTTTCGGTTTTCATGTCATCAAACGTGACCGGTGAATTCACCTGTAGACGATAAGATTGAGCACCCCACTGCGGGGATCATCATCATCGGAAATGAGATCCTTTCAGGAAAGGTTGAGGATTCAAACTCGCCCTACCTTTGCAAGGAATTGCGTTTTCTCGGGGTGGAGGTGAAGCGGATGGTCACCCTTCCTGATGAAATTGAGGTCATCGGGCGGCATGTCCATCAGTATTCCAGGGATTATACCTGGGTTTTCACCACCGGTGGTGTTGGCCCAACCCATGACGATGTGACCATCGAGGCTGTTGCCCACGGGTTTGGAGCAGAAACCGAGGAGTCTCCACAGATGCTGGAGGTGCTCGAGGGATATTATGGAGAAAGGCTGAATTCTGCACACCGTCGGATGGCGCTCATCCCTTCCGGGGCAGAACTGATGCAGTTGCCTTCCATGCGTTCTCCACAACTCAAGTATCACAACATTTTTGTCTTTCCCGGAGTTCCTGAACTGGTGAAGAGCCGTTTTTCCTCCCTTAAGGAAATCTTCCGCTGCGGTGAAATCTTTCTCAAACAAATCTACCTCAATACCGAGGAGGGAGAGATTGCCGATGCCCTGGATGCCACCTGCGAGGAATTTTCTGAACTGATGTTGGGATCCTATCCTGCTCTCTGGAACAAGGATTTTCGTGTTAAATTGACCCTGGAATCAAGGACTGAAAGCTATCTGGAAGAGGCTCTCGGGTTTTTGATGTCGAAAATTCCAGATCAAAACATCATCCGGGTGGAATGAAGAGACGGTCCTTAGATTTTATTTTCCCCTGCTTTGACTTCTTTGAGAAGAAATTGATGTTCCCACGATTTGGCCGATGAATACCCCGGACCTGATCGATCGATTCAAAGGGCGCGGTCCGCTGGTGCATGTGGTTCTCGATGGATGGGGCGTGGCACCGGAAGGTCCTGGAAACGCCATTGCGCAGGCCAATCTTCCTGTATTTCACAAATTACGCGGGCAAAGTCCCTACACGCAACTTTGGACTCATGGACTGCATGTCGGCCTTCCCGGAAAGAAAGACCTCGGGGGTTCGGAAGTGGGCCACATGACCATGGGAGCCGGAGTGGTGATGGAACAGGGACCCACCCTGATCAACCATTTGATCGACTCCGGAGCACTGTTTGAAACCGAAGCCATGCAGATGGTGATCGGGAACAGCATCCGGGAACAGGTTCCTCTGCATTTGATGGGTCTCCTTTCTGACGGAAACATCCACAGCCATATCAGTCACTTCGAGGCGGTCATCCGGCATGCTTTCCGAACCGGGGTGAAGCAGTGTTATGTCCATGCATTGCTTGATGGTCGGGATGTGCCGGTCCAGTCTGCCCATGAATACACCGAGCGTTTGGAAGCTTTGTTCCGGGAGTTGAGGCAACAGGATCCTGAATGCGATTATGCCTTTGCCAGCGGGGGTGGCAGGGAAACCGTGACCATGGACCGCGATCATAACTGGAGTAAAATCGAACTGGGATGGAAGATTCATGTGGAAGGAAATCATGAAAACAGCTTTCCAAGCATGGCGGATGCGATCGAGCATTTCCGAAACTTGGACCCGCAGGTCATCGATCAGGATCTCCCGGCATTCGTAATCACCCAAAATGGAAAACCGGTAGGGCCAATCGAAGACCGGCATTCTGTGATCTTCATGAATTTCCGTGCTGACCGTGCCATCGAATTCAGTGAAGCGATGGTCCGGGAAGATTTTTCACACTTTTCCAGAGATCCTTTCCCCCGTGTCTGTTTTGCGTCGATGATGCAGTATGATTTGGATAATGGATTCCCCGAGCATTTTCTGGCAGGCACTCCGAGGGTGGACAATCCTTTTGGCAAAAGGCTGGTGGAGCAGGGCATCAAACAATTCAGGCTCACTGAAACCCAGAAATTTCCCCATGTCACTTTTTTCTACAACGGCGGATACCGTGAACCACTTGACCCAAAAATAGAAGATTACCATCTGATTCCCTCAGACAAGGTTCCAACTTTTGCAGATGCGCCCATGATGAAAGCATCTGAAATCGGGAAAAGGGCGGTGGAATTCATTCATTCCGGAGCATATGGTTACGGGTTGATCAATTTTGCCAACGCCGACATGGTCGGGCACACCGGGAATCTTGAAGCCGCAGTTCAAGCGGTGGAATCGGTGGATCAGGCTCTCGGGCCGATGGTTGAGGCGGTGAAAGCGGTCAATGGATTCATGGTCATCACCGCAGACCATGGAAACGCCGATGAGATGCTGACAAAGAACCGGGTCAGCGGGGAAACCGAGGCCTCAACCAAGCATTCACTGAATCCTGTTCCATTCCTGGTTTATGATCCCTTGTATGATGGCAGTTTCCGTCTCAAGGACTTTGCTGGAAACCAGGATCTCAACTTGAGTCATGTTGCAGCTACCAATTTCATTTTGATGGGCCTGGAAGTTCCCGATGACCTGGCCCCTCCACTTTTTCTTTAGTTTCATTAAAATAGAGAGATGAGCAACATTTTATGCATAGGTGCAGGATACGTTGGCGGACCTACCATGACGGCCATTGCACGTTATTGCCCGGAACATAAAATCACCGTGGTCGATATCAACGAAGAGCGGATCCGTCGCTGGAACAGCGAAGATCTTCCGATCTACGAACCCGGATTGGATGAATGGGTCCGGGAAACCCGCGGAAAGAACCTGTTTTTCAGCACCAGCATCCATCAGTCGATTGCAGAAGCGGACATCATTTTTGTTTCGGTCAACACTCCGACCAAGATGTTCGGCCAGGGAGCAGGAAGGGCCGCAGACCTCCAGTATTGGGAAAAGACCGCAAGGGACATCCTCACCCATGCCAGACAACCTGAGGTGGTGGTGGTGGAAAAAAGCACCCTGCCGGTAAGAACAGCACAAGCGATGGCCAGGATTCTGGACTCTGGAGACAGCAAGACTCATTTCGAGGTGGTCTCCAATCCTGAGTTCCTTGCAGAAGGCACGGCGATTCAGGATCTGGAAAATCCAGATAGGGTTTTGATTGGCGGACGGGAAAGTGA
>LNZD02000284.1 GCA_001469005.2 SAR324 cluster bacterium lautmerah10 | reverse complement strand
GGCTCACACTCTGGTGATGAAAAAGCAGCTGACGGAAAAGGGATAGGATCTGAAGCAGCACATGCTCTGCGACCGAAACCGCATTTGCCCCGTTGTTGTTGGCCACCTGAACGGAATATCTTTGGGCCCGTTCCAAATCGACTTCTTCAAAACCTGCACTCAGGGTTTGGATCAGCGCTAATTCTTTTGCAGATTGGTACTGGGCTTCAGAAGGATCGACCCTCCCGATGATGGCGAGGGCTTCCGGAAGGTGGTTTTCAATCCGTGAATCCTGTGTTCTGAAATCAACCGGAATGAAATCGAATTGGCCCTGGGATTCTTGTTGGAGCAGTTCAAGATGATGATGGTAGAGATGATCTACCAGGACCTTTGGCATCAGAAAAGGTAGGAAAGGACAATTCCGTAGCTGGTGAAGTTGAGGGAAATTTCTTTGTTCGGATCTCTTTCCGGAATCGTCATTTCTCCGTAATTCAAGTGATTGTTTCTTAAGAAAAAACCTCCTTCGAGATGCCCCCAGCGAATCGCCGTTGAGGCATAATAACCCGAACCACTCACTGAGGTTGCACTGCTGACTTCATCCCCGTTGGCATCCTCGACCCTTCCGGGACCGCCTGTCGGAAAGTCCACAGTCAGTTCCAGCACCAGTTGGTAATCGGTGAAAAGTTCAATTCCCGAGTATTCCACTCCCAGTTTGAACATGGTGGCTTCAAGGACTCCGGTATACTTGGAAGCGACTCCTTCTCCGTCGACAACCCGTGCCCTGAACAGTGAAATCCCCAACCCCATCAATGTGTCCTGGGCAACCGGGGTCAGCACTTTGAGACCGAAGTCCGAAGGACCATAGAGGGTGGAGTTGTCAAATCCTTCTGCGATATGTGAAGTGGCCACGGGAATCGGAAGGGAAACTTTGACCTGAACCGCCGATAATCCTTGAGGAAGGATCATGGTGCTTAACACAAGAAAAAGTAAAGCGCGTGCAATCATAAATGAGGAATCAATTCGTTAAAGACTCAGATGATATTAACATACTCTTTTGGCTTAGAAGAAAAAACAATGAAGCTTTGGATGCTCAATCGGCCATGATATGCTTCCAGGAACGATAACTTTCATCATCAACTAAAGAAACATCATGGATCAGGAATTAACGGATCATCGACCTTGGGGACACTACACCATCCTTGCCGATGAACCAAACCATAAAGTCAAAAGAATTGTTGTCAGTCCGGGAAAACGTTTCAGCCTCCAAAGACACCAACGCCGGGCGGAGCACTGGTTCGTGGTTTCCGGAGAAGGACGGGTAACCCTGGATGAAGAACTGATCACTTTAAAACCCGGAGAAGCCGTTGACATTCCTACCGGAACGATGCACCGCATGGAAAATCCCGGGGAAGAAGAGTTAAGTTTCATTGAAGTCCAAACCGGGGATTATTTTGGCGAAGATGATATCGAACGCTTCGAGGACGACTTTGGACGGACCGGCTGAGTTCCCGGATCAATCCATGCAGACAATATCCGGGATTTCACGGTATCGTTCCGCGTAATCCAAACCGTAGCCGATGACGAAACGGTTCTCGATTTCGAATCCCGTGTATTTCACATCCAGAGGAACCTTCCCTTCGATTTTCTTGCTGAGCAGGGTACAGATTTCCAACGAAGCAGGGCTTTGAGATTGGAGGTCCTCAAAAACCCTTTGCAGGGTCAGTCCGGTATCGTAGATGTCTTCAACGACCATCACATGCTTTCCAGACAATTGGAGATCATGACTGAGCCGGACCACTCCTGAACTGGTCTTGCGGTCCTGGTAGCTGGATGCCTGAAGAAAATGGATGCGGCAGGGAATTTCCAATTCCCGGACAAGGTCTGCAAGGAAGATGAATCCTCCCTTAAGAACTCCCACGAGATCCAACTCTTTGTTTTTGTAATCTGCTGAAATTGTCTGACCGAGTTCCCTAATGCGTTCCTGAAGCTGTTGGCGGCTGATCAGGACTTCGAGTTTGGAAACATCGGTTTGGGTTTCAGGATTCAAATTGACGTCATTCATAACTTACTGGTCTGGCCGTTCTTCAACTCAATGTAATCCTCCAAAATCGCCATGCTTTCCTTGAGGTAACCGTCAACCATGATTTCCGGAGGAATATCATTTGAAACCTCTGCAGATGGCGTATCTTTGGGTTTTGCCGAAGCCATTTCCTTTTCCCGTTCCTCAAGCCTGCGTTGGTGGTCTTCCTGCAGTTTGAGAATGCTGGTGTATTGCAACGGTTTGACGTTATTCAGATATTCGTCGATGTCTTTCTGGGTTTTGGAAAAGAAGTCACTCTCTTCGATGCGTTTACTGGAACGCTCATTGAGGGTTTCCAAAACGGTTTTGAGGCTCTGGAATTTCGAATAGGAAACCGAGTCGATGGAACGCCACGGGAGGGCATTTTCCAGAATCGATTCACCAATGTCCCGGACATTGTTGACGGAAGGAAAGATGATGTTGGATTCGACCCCCTTGTTCTGGGTGGAACCTCCTGAAACTCGGTAGAACTGGGCAATGGTCACTTTCAATGCGCCGAAACCTTCCGGAAGTTGGACGATGTTCTGGACCGTGCCCTTGCCGAAAGTGGTCCGGTCTCCCACCAGGATCGCCCGTTGGTAGTCCTGAAGTGCCCCGGCCAGGATCTCCGATGCGGAAGCGCTGTAGCGGTTGAGCATCAAAAGGACGGGATTTTCGAAAATCGTTTTCTCCCGGCTGCGGTGAACGGTGACGCGACGTCCGCCGGATTGCCTGACGACCACCACAGGATTTCTGCCGATGAACAGCCCTGCCATGGTGATCGCTTCATCCAGCCCGCCTCCACCGTTACTGCGTAAATCCAGGATCAAACCGTCAACTTTGGAGTCGACGAACTGCTCCAAATGTTTTTTCACGTCCCTGGAGGAGCTTTTGTAATTGTTGGGATTTTTCCTACGGTCGTTGAAATCCACGTAAAAGGAGGGAAGCTTGATCACTCCGATGCGGTGTTTCAACGATGGTAATTCCGATGAGGACTTTTCCGGTTCAAAAATGTGGGACTGAGCTTCGCCTTCCTTGAGCACAATCTTGTCCCTTACGATGGAAAATTTCAGGGTGTCGAGGCCTAATTCCGACTCTCTCAAAACCTGGAGCCGAACGGTGGTCCCGCGTTTACCGCGGATCAGTTGAACCACATCATTGAGCCGCATATCGATGACGCTTTCAAAAGCATCGTCGCCTTGTGCCACGGCAATGATGCGGTCTTCGACACGGAGTTTCCCGTGGCGTGCTGCGGCACCTCCCGGGATGATCGAGTTGACCACGGTGTAACCGTCTTCCCAACGAAGGACCGCCCCGATTCCATCCAGGGAAAGTTTGATCGAAATATCGAAATTCTTAAGTTCCTGGGCCGCCATATAGGCTGAATGCGGATCGAAGGCATTGGCCATGGCATTGAGAAAGAGCGCGATCACATCGTCGTCATCGTATTGCGAATAATCCTTCCATAAGCCCCGCACCCGTTTCATCAGACGGTTTTCAGCTTCATCGAGTTCGGTTCCTCCAAGCTTGAGAGTCAGTAGATCGAACTTGATCTTGAGTCTCCAGATTCCCTTGGCATCTTCCAGATCCTTGGGATAGGGCTCATCCCGACGGTTGATTTTCCATTTCCCATCCTTGCTGAAATCGAATTCCTGCTTGAGAAACCCCTCCAACTGCTGCAAACGCTGTTGCAGTCGGGTTTTGAAGCGGGAAAAGACATCCAGGGCAAATTCGATATTTCCGCGCCGGAGCATGTCGTCGAGACGGGTTTCGTATTTTTGGAATTCGCGGATGTCCTCTTCCAGAAAATAATAATGCCCCGGGTCGAGGCGGTTCAGGTAGAGCTTGAAGATCTTTTTGGAAATGGAGTCATCCAATGGCTTCTGCGAATAATGGATGGCTACGAAACGTTCGACGATGCCCTTCACCACCGATCCGGTCAGCCGATTCTTGTTGTTTGCCGCTTCTGCAGGTTGGTATGCAGACGAAAAGCAGAATACGGAAACAAGGATGAAAATCAGTTTGTTCATGAATCTATTTGGCGGAAGGCGTAAATCATTTTGTATGATAGCTTTAATCATCCAATTGGAAAACAGATTCTCCATTCAAGAGACATTCCTTGAAAGCCAATCTTTTAATGCTTCAGCGGATTTTTCCCATTCCGAACCGAGCATCATCGAGTGGTCTGCACCGGGAACGATTCTGAACTCACTGGAATAATGATCCGCAGTTTGCCGGACAAAAATCTCGGAAATCAGCGGATCTTCCGAACCACCCATCACCAGCATCGGTTTTGTGCTTCTCTGGGGTGAAAAGGACACGGCCCAGCACATTTCCCAGAGTGCTTTTTTCGATTCATCCCCATAGCGATGCCGATATTGTTTCTTCGATAAACCCTGGATGGTTCCTGAGAAAAAATGTTTTTCAAACTCATGGAAATTGCCAAAGTTCTCGAAACAACTCATCCAGGTTCCCCAACCCCATTGGTGAAACCGAACCGGATTCTGAATGTAAAGTTGAGAAAAAACAGGCAGCATTCCAAAGGGAGGCGGGGAAGCCATGAGCACGGAACCATGGATTTTTTCAGATTGCTGGACCTGTTGAAGCAGATAGGCTCCCATGGAGTGTCCGATGACCATGGGTGGTTCTTCAAACTGATCGATAACGGAAAATAAGTCCTTCTGATAATCCTTAAGAGAAAGCTGATCCAACGGCTTATGCGACTTGCTCTCTCCATGACCCCTCAGGCTCAAGGCAAGACACTCAAAACCCTGAGAAGCGAAGTAATCCAGATAATTTTCCTTCCAACACCATGCTCCGCTGAACGCACCGTGGAGAAAAAGCAGCGGGTGCTTGAATTTCATTTTCTGGGGATGCTGGTGGATCAGTTCCAGTTCCATGGAATTTTGATTAAAATGGTGAGGATGGATATTTTTTCAAATAAGTTGAGTAAGACTGAAGAAACGCTAACGGGTTCGCCTAAGGCATACCAGATTTTTCGGGATTCTCAGGAAAATGTTTGACCCCTGAGACAAGAATCCAAAATAATGAATACTAAACATTTTTCCGATTTCGTTATTTCAATGACTGAATCAGTTTAAAACGATGAGTCCTCAAATTTCGACGATCACCTGGATGAAAAACAATCGGGTCGGTCCAGTTTTTCTGGTGATTTCCCTTTTCTTGGAAGCTCTTTATTTCTTCCAGCCTCTTGTCGATTCTGGCTTGAACCAGATGTTCCAGTCCTTCCAGAGAATGGGGATTGACGCTTTTGATTCTAAATCGATCTTGCCGCTGATGATCTACATATTTGTCGTCAAACTCTCTTTTCTCTGGAGGATCCCATTTCTCATTTACGGATTCCTCTGGGTCAAAGCG
>LNZD02000283.1 GCA_001469005.2 SAR324 cluster bacterium lautmerah10 | reverse complement strand
AGCCAACTGAGCTACTCCCGCGCAGAACATATCAATTTAAAGATACATAGCTGATTTGTCAATCCAATTCATGAGGATCCTTGCATTTTCATCATCCCAAAAAAATTTTGACAGACCTGCTCAGGATTCTCTTAGGGTTTGCCCTTCCCCGTCTCTACAACTAGAATTCGGATCAACTGAATTTCTGGTTGAAACACCCCCAAGGCAGCATTATTCCTGTAAAACTATGTTTCAGGATTGAATGGATTTATTTGAAAAGGCATTGGAGCAATCAATCCAGTCTGAAGCACCTTTGGCAGATCGGATGCGCCCGAGGACTTTGGAAGAATTCGTTGGTCAGCAGCATATTCTTGCTCCGGGGCGTTTACTCCGTCGTGCGATTCAGGCAGACCAGCTTTCCAGCCTGATCTTTTACGGGCCTCCGGGCACGGGCAAGACCACCCTTGCCCGGATCATTGCCAACACCACAAGATCCCATTTTCTTTCCATCAATGCCGTATTGGCAGGCATTCCCGCAATTCGTGAATGTATTGAAAGTGCAAAGAGGTTCCGATCGGAGCAACAGCGGAAGACCATTTTGTTTGTTGATGAAGTCCATCGTTTCAACAAGGCACAGCAGGACGCCCTGTTGCCCCATGTAGAAAACGGAACCGTAGTTCTGATCGGGGCAACCACGGAAAATCCCTATTTTGAGGTGATCAAGGCTCTGGTCAGTCGTTCCCGGATCTTTCAATTGAGATCACTGGATTCCCAAGATCTTGAGAACATCCTTGAGATGGCCATCGGGGATCCGGAACGTGGTTTCGGGACTATGAAAATCCAGTTGGATGAACAAGCAAAGGGGCATTTGGCCCGGGTTGCTTCTGGAGATGCAAGAGCGGCATTGAATGCCCTGGAACTGGCCGTGCAGACCACCGATGTTGATGATCAGGGGGTTCTCCGGATCAATCTCGAAATTGCTGAAGAATCGATTCAGCAGCGGGCGGTGCTTTATGATAAAGACGGAGATGCTCACTTCGACACGATTTCAGCCTTTATCAAGTCGATGCGTGGTTCTGATCCGGATGCAGCGCTTTATTGGATGGCGAAAATGGTCCAGGCCGGAGAGGACCCACGGTTCCTGTTCCGCAGGATGATCATTTTCGCATCAGAAGATGTGGGACTTGCAGATCCCGGAGCACTGGGGGTGGTCACTTCTGCGGCTGAGGCCTTTGATTACGTGGGAATGCCTGAGGGGCGATTCCATTTGGCGCAGGCATGTCTTTACCTAAGCACCGCCCCTAAGAGTAACAGTGCTTTCGCTTTCTTTGATGCATTGAAAACGGTTGAGACTGAGGCAGAGGATGAAGTTCCTAATCCCCTCAAGGACGGCAACCGGGATGGTGCCGATTTTGGCCATGGGCAGGGCTACCTTTATCCCCATGCCTTTCGGGACCACTGGGTCGCACAGCAGTATCTTCCGGGAAGTCTGCAGGGGAGGGTTTTCTATCAACCGGGAGACCAGGGCTATGAAGACGGACTCAGAGAAGACGTAGCGCGAAAAAGGGAAGCCCAGCTGGCGTCATTTCTTGCTGCTTCAACTGAATCCCAGGAACTGGAAGGTGATTACTGGGAAAACCGCACTCTGGGTGATTCTGGAGAATTGTATGCCGCTGTCAGGGAACGATTGATCCGAATGGCAGAACCTGAGAAAAATCATCTCTGCCTCGTGCTCAATGGCGGAGACGGTTTGTTGCTGGGTGAAATGTTGAGGAAAGTTTCTGATGAAACGGTCTATGGACTGGTTGAAAACGTGAATCAAAAACAGGTCCTGGAAAAATTCCACCAGGGCAGTCGTGATACTGGCCGAATGATCCTGGCCGTTTCAGATTTGGAAGGAGGTCCCTCGGTTTTTGGGGTTCCTGATCTCCGTTTTGAAAGAATGATAGGCCGAAATTATCTTCAGGGAATTGCTCAGCCCTGTGAAAATCTTGAAAAACTGGAGGAATTTCTTGGGGAACATTCAAGAATATCCCTGGCGGAAACAGTTCCTTCCAAGGCCCAAAGGATCAGCGGCTTGATCGGGGAGGGGACGATTGATGCGGAACTGTACCAGGCATGGGAGGAAGCAGAAAAGATGCTGTACGAAGACCCTTCAAATCCGAAACTCCGTTGGAATGACGAGGAATTGAAGAAAAGGTTGGAAGAAAGCAATTGGCATGTGAGAAGTTGGCAATTACAAAATTTTGAAACTCCAACCAGGATTTCATTAGAACACCTGGATTCATGGTTCAGTGAAGGAGGAACTTCTCCAAGCTATGGCGAACGCCTTCAACAGAATATCGGTTCTGAAAAACTGAATGCGATTCATCAAGCTCTTCGGAGCCAGGTAGGAAACCGGGTGGTGCCCTGGAAAAGCTGCTGGCTGTTTTTCTGCATTTCCAGATCATCTAAGTGAATTGGAATGGTTTTGAAGAATTGTTATCGACCTTTGATCCCTCTCAAGAACAGATGATAGAAGTTTCTCGTTTCCAAAAATTAAAGATACTCAAAAGATTCGTAGTTCC
Organism: SAR324 cluster bacterium lautmerah10; assembly: GCA_001469005.2. Classification (GTDB taxonomy): domain Bacteria; phylum SAR324; class SAR324; order SAR324; family NAC60-12; genus UBA1014. Next base: position 231 of record LNZD02000283.1, on the reverse strand, counting down.
TTGGATTTGTGGTCTGATCCTACTAGCAGTGCTTGCTGGATGTTCCAGCAAGGAACCGGAGGTTTTTTTCCGCAGAGGTGAACGTGATGTGTTGAAGTTCAAAGCGATTCAAGCCTGCCATGGGAATTTCCAGATCCTTGAGGAAACCGATTTTGGGCCCTTTATCCGTGCCAAATTAAAATGCATCAAACGGGAACTTCGAGGTTGATGAAGGAGGGATTGAATACGTCA
>LNZD02000282.1 GCA_001469005.2 SAR324 cluster bacterium lautmerah10 | reverse complement strand
TTCCATCGGGAGAGGTTCATTGAATAGCCTTCTTCCAGAACCAAGAAAAGTTGGTATTAAGGTTATGATGTAGCGATCAATAAGACTTTTCTGTCGAAAAAGTGTATTCAATTCACCCCCGCCCAAAAGCCAGATATTCTTGGAACAAGAACCTTTCCATTGCTCCAGATGTTTCACGACATTCCCCTGAACAAACTCCACATCATGGGGGTTTTCTTGAGGAATTCGATGTGTGAAGACTTTGGTATGTTTTTCTGGATAGGGCCATTCGCCAAAATCTAAAATCTGATCATAGGATTTTCGACCCATTACGATGAGGTCCACGTTCTTCAAAAATGTTTTGTAACCAAAGTCCTCATCTTCTCCAACGCCATTTTGGAACCGTTTCTCGTCCAGCCAATCCACACTTCCATTAGGTGGCGCGATGAAACCATCAAGACTGACGGCAATGTAAAGAATGACTTCACTCACTCCAACTCACCCTGAATGTGGAGGATCGATGCTTCGAGCGCATCCAGGGTTTCAGGAACCGCATTTTCCCAAAGCTGACGTTCATGGGCTTCCAACAAACGCTGAGCCGCATCTCTGAGAGCAAGGGGATTGTGTTCCTTGAAAAAATCCTGTTGTTCCTCATCCAAAAGCAGTTTTTGAGCAACCTCTTCATATTGGTAATCTGCAACAATGTCACAGGTGGCATCGTAACCGAAGAGATAGTCGACTGTGGCAGCCATTTCAAAAGCACCCTTGTAACCGTGTTCCCGCATCCCATGGATCCATTTGGGGTTGAGCACACGGCTGCGGAAGACCCGGTTGAATTCCTCCTTGAGCGTCCTCACCCGGACTTTTTCCGGATTGGAAGAATCTCCATGGTATGTTGCCGGGGTTTGCTGCCGTAATTCGGTCACCGCTGCATGGAGGCCTCCCTGAAACTGGAAGTAGTCGTCAGAATCCAGAAGATCATGCTCCCGGTTGTCCTGATTCTGGTGAACAATTTCCACGGTGCTCAGACGCTGTTTAAGCAGCTCCAGTTCTTCTGTGCTGCTTCCGTCACTTCGGTATCCATGTCCGCCCCATTTCAGAAAGACTTCAGTCAGGTCCTTACGGTCTTCCCAGTTTCCGGAATCGATCAGAGGAAGCAACCCGGTTCCATAACAGCCCGGACCTGAACTGAAGACCCTCAGTTCGGCCAGTTGTTCGGCAGTCTCCGGCGCTAAACCCTCCTGGGAAAGACGTTCCCGGTCCTCAAGGGCGGCAGCACGGACCGGATTCTGATCAAGCGGTTCCTCAAGGGCGGCAAGGCGTTTGGGAATGGTCGAAAGCAAACGCATCGCATCTCCAAAAGCATCACGGAACATTCCGGAAACACGAACCACCACATCCACTCTGGGCCGTCCAAGCACGGAGAGGGGAAGGATCTCAAAATCAACAACACGTCCGGAAACAGGCTCCCAAACCGGCTCACAGCCCCATAACCAAAGGGCCTGGGCGATGTCATCACCACCAGTACGCATGTTGGAAGTTCCCCAAATCACCAGGGCCAGGGTTTTGGGCCAGTTTCCATGATCCGTTCAAGCAGTTCATCAGCCATCTTTTGCCCGCATTTCCATGCGGTTTGGGTGGGAATCACCCGGGGATCAACGGAGTAGAAATTCCTTCCAGTCGGAAGCACATCCACTCTTCCACGGGTCGGGGCTCCGGATGGACCGGGAGCCAGAAAACGTCCTTCCAGTCCCTTGAGCAGGCTTTCCGGTTCTGCTGCACAACGATCCAATCTCGGAATCAGGGTTCCATGAAGCCAACTCCGTAACACTTGCAAAGCCTCGTTGTCCGGCAGTGTTGCTTCAGTGGAAGAATCCATCCCGCATTCCTTTGCAATCCAGAGTCGGGCCAGTTCTTCGACCCGGTCCCTTTCCTTCGAGTTCAATTGATCCAGGTCAAAATCCGGGGGTTGACCAAGCAGAGCCTGAAGCAATCCTGACCTTTCCAGTGAGGGCATGCGGAGCAGACTCAACAGGAAATCGATGCGGCGCTCGTTCCGAGGAACTTCACCAAAAATATGAAGACCTGAACGGATCTGACTTTCTTTGAGTTCACAGAGATGATTGCTCAGGGCATTGAGCCAGTCCTCTTCCTCAGGAATTTCCTCCTTCCAGGAGACCTCCTGGAGCAGGTGCTCGATTTCGTGTTCCAGTTCGTGGGCCCTTTCCGGATAAAGGGTCTCGCTGTGGGCATGTTCTTCAAGAAGGCGTTCCATCCGGTCCAGCTCATCATACAGCCCGGCCCGGGTCAGGGGTGGAGTCAGGTGATCGACAATGACTGCAGAGGTTCGGCGTTTGGCCTGGGTGCCCTCTCCGGGATCATTGACGATGAAGGGGTAGAGATGCGGGACTGGACCCAAAACCGACTGGGGGAAATCCTCTCTCCCCAGGGCAACACTTCTTCCCGGAAGCCATTCCAGGTTTCCGTGTTTGCCGAAATGAATGACCGCATGTGCTTTGAAGGCCTCCCTGATCCACGCGTAAAACGCGAAATATGCCGGTGGAGGAGACAGTTCCGGATCATGGTAAATCGCCTGGGTCTGAATGCCGAATCCTCGTTGGGGTTGGATGCCGATGAAAATGTTTCCCAGTTGGATTCCAAAAACCGGAACTTCCTGCTGAGCAGATAAAGAA
>LNZD02000281.1 GCA_001469005.2 SAR324 cluster bacterium lautmerah10 | reverse complement strand
CCTTTTCCAACCCTCCTGGCAGCGTTGAGAGAAACTTCAGCTGGGAATCACTATGGTTTTTTCCATCCCGGCCCTTTGCTCAGCTTTTTGATGAAGAGGTCCCTGAAGGCTTTGTCATTGAATCAGATGACGCGAAAGCACAATTCGAGGACGCCGAGGGTAAAAATAGTGTGACTTGGATTGGTCATATGTCCACGGTGATTCGTTTGGATGGCAGAGTGATTTTGTTGGATCCGTGGTTTACAGACTATGCATCACCGTTACCTCCCTTTGGGCCGCACCGCAAAATGCCGCCTGGGCTATCCTTGGAGCAACTGCCTCCTATCGACCTCGTGGTTGTGTCTCATAATCACTATGATCATTTTGATCTCCCCACGCTGGAAAGTTTACCTAATCCCCAAAACATTACCCTGATTATGCCTCTTAGGATGGGCGCTTATGTGGAGCATATTCCATTCAAGGAAGTGATCGAACTGGCTTGGGACGAGACGGTTGTGAGAGTTGGGATTGAAGTGACTGCGTTACCCGTGGTCCATTTTTCAGCCCGAGGTTTATTCGACAGAAATGAAACCCTCTGGGCCGGGTTTGCATTAAAAGGACAGCGCAGTGGAAGAAGCTTGTTTCACTTCGAGGGTGACTACGGCAATACCTATCGTCGCATCGGCCAAGAACATGGACCTTTTGATATTGCGCTCATCGCCGTTGGTGCTTACAAGCCAAGAGATATCATGGTTGGGGCACATTGTGCACTGGACGACTGCGTGCAGGCTGGGATCGACCTTAAGGCGGATATCCTCATCCCAGTTCATTGGGGAACCACGGTCCTGGGAACTGAAGATATTTATGAAACAGGTCAGGAGTTTCGGGAGGAAGCGCTTGCTAAAGGTATTCCGGATGAGCGTATCTGGCTCATGAAAATTGGAGAAACACGGATTTTCTAGTTGAAAGACGGTTCCGCGAACGGAGCTTACCCGGTATTTTCTGAAGAGAAATTTTTCAAATGAAACGCTTAAAAATTATGAGTGAGTTGTTTTGGATTCAGCGAAGTTAACCGAGAACCAGTACTTCGTCACTGGCTGACTGAAAATGGATCGACTGTTCCTTGTTCTTCTCTTCTGGATCCTGCCTTTATCTACCTGGGCAGACCAGCATTTAAAAATGGACACCTCTGAGGTCACCATTGCTGAATTCTCTGAATTCGCAGATGCAGTGGGATTGCTTACAAAGGCAGAAAAAGAAGGAGGAATGGTCTATGAATCAGGATGGGTAACCAAAAAAGGATGGAATTGGAGGAATCCCTATGGGGTTTCTAGTCCGCCCGATGAGCCTGCCGTCCACATTACCTTTGACGAGGCATCTGCTTTTTGTCGATGGAAAAAAAAGCGCCTGCCAAGCCGCAAAGAATGGATCGATGCGGCTTATACGGAAAATCGTGAAAATCCAACTGACGGGTTTCAAAAAGGGAAGACCTATCGTTTCCCAACCGGTGATTCCCCAGAAGGCGCAAATTGTCTCAAGGAATGTCAAATTGAAGCTTTCCCTCCTCCAGGCAAAAAGAACTACAGCATTAAACTGAGAAGGGGGGCAGGTCATGCCCGTACTGCAACAACAAAAAAGGGGGTGAACGGGTTGTATGACATGGGAGCCAATGTCTGGGAATGGGCCTTCATCGGTCAAGGTCCTCAGCAGGGGACGATGGGAGGTTCTTGGTGGTATGGGGCACGGCAGATGGAAGCGGATTATGGTGCAACCAAACCAAGAGATATGGCGGTAGTCTACCTAGGATTTCGATGCATTGATGAAAAATAGCCCTCCATCATCAGGATCGGACCCCATGTTTTAAGCTGTTCATAAGCACCAAGGCATCATCTTCTGCAAGTGAACCGCAAAAAACCACAGTGAATAAAACGACCCTCCTCAATTATTTGAATCGTTCCGTTGTATCATTGACAAACCGATGATTTCGGGAATTCAGAACACCATGCTGATTTTTGTTCGGTATTTGAGACGCCTGATTGTGATGCTTGCATTTGCATCGCCTCAAGTTCACTTTCGGACAAACCACTTTGGGACGCCGTTTCCGATTCGTGATGCGCGTGGTTGTGTCCATGGTGGTGACCGTGGTGGTGTGCATGGCATCCTGCAAAAACAAAAATGGATAATACCAATCCAAGCATGCTGAAATAAAGGCGTTGGGAGTTAATTGATTTCATAACAGTTCCTTTTTTTAGGTTGAAGATTAATCTGATTTCAGCAGATTAGGGTTTAAAGAAACGGTGGCATTTCCCATGGTTCCAGGTAATCGAGAATCATGATTACGACGATGAAAAAGCAACCGATTTTTGGATAAAAATAACCTTTGGTGCAAGCAACAAAAATCCAGAAATAAATAAACGATCAAAAAAAGAGACTCATTCTCTAGTCTTCGTACTTGACTGTCCTTCAGGATGAAGATGTTTTATGCGATTCATCCTTTTTTCCAACTCCTTCAAAAGATTTTTTCTGGCATAAGGTTTCATGGTCTTCCATTGTCTCGCTTCCTGACGAGTCCGACCGCAGCCCAGGCACCAATCGCCCTGTCCCGTAAATTCGCATACATTGATGCAAGGGCTATAGTTCCGTTTCACTTAAATTCTCTCAATAAAACCTTTAGAGAGAACGCAATGCCAGTTCAACTCCCGGTTCAAGCTTTCGCAATTGGTTGAGCTCTTCGAAAAGACGTTGCTCTAAATTTTTAAAATTGAGAGGCATGGACCGCTGACAAATGGTATACCCTTTTCCAACGGTTCGATATCCCTTCCATTGCCTAATCCGGTCCCCCTCGATCTCAAGAAATTTTTGTATAAACAATTGCTGCGATGGGCAATCATCTTCGGCATGCATGCAGATCGGGAATGCTTTCTCTTTAATCTGAGGTGCTTCAATATAGGTTTCAAAATGGATCCCACCCTGATTTTCGTTGTGCCAATTGGCCTTGTAGAGTTGCAGGTATTCCCCTCGGTTGTAGATTTCCCAGTCAGGTTCAAACCAACTCGCCTGTTTCAGTTTTTTTTCAAGATTACGGAAAATATTTTTGATGTTTTTCATGCCGTGATGAAAGAATTAAAAAAAACGGGATTTTCCAAGTGGGGCAGCATCAATTAGCTCAAAATCGAAAAGAGGTGATTCCGATAAGATTTTTGCTGGTTTTGAGAAATGAGGGCCGTGAAAACTCCGACCCTCAAATCAATCAAGATAGGGTCTGAGAACAATGATGAAAGGAATCTGATTTCAGACCCATGGAACTATTCTCAGACTGCGAGTGTTTTGAAGCCACCGCTCGCTGGGCTTTCATGGTAAAGTCGAAATGTTATATTGTACCGTTTAGAAATCAAGAGATTTTTTTAAAAACCATCAGACCAAGGATTTTAACAGCAGCAAATCAGTAAAATCTAAGTGGCTAGTTGAGCACCAAAGAGTGGTGGAAGGGTGACCGCAAAGGGAAATCTGTCATTGGGCAGAAACGAAACTGTGGGGCATTAGGTCCGCCAGACGGTGATGCAGCCTTGAGCATCCAGGGCCGCAAGAGCCCGGTCATCGGGGCGCCAGTATAATTGAGAAACGGCATCAAGAGCGACTGCGACTCCTATTCCTTTTCCTTGTTTGCCACTCTTGAGAGACCAAACGGCAACCTCACCATCCCGGGATCCCGAGGCCAGGTTCATCCCGCGGCAGGCAAAGGTCAGAGTTGTGATAGGTTGTTCATGAAATTCTAGAAATCCAGGTTCGGTTCCTTCCGGACCATCTCCCTGAAAGCTCCAAACCGTTACGTCCTGCCCACCTCCGGTGGCCAAGAGGATACCATTCGCACTAAAGGCTAATGCGGATGGTTTACCAGCGTACCCGGACATCATGGAGTCTTTTCCAGAGGAGCGGCGCCAGAAGTGAACGGTATTGTCCTGGCTGCCACAGGCCACGATATCTCCATCCGGGCTCAATACCATGGAGACCAAGGAACCCTGCCATTCCAGCTTCTGGCTAAGCTTTCCAGAAGCTGCTTCGAAGAATGACACCCTTCCGTAACAAGCCGTTGCCAATTCCGTTGAACCTGACCAGGCGATCGTGCTGACCGTACTGGGGTGGTCATCTGATTGCCATATTTCTTGGCCGTCTTCATTAAACACTCGAACCTGACGGGAGCATGAGGCGGCAAGCCATTGTCCATCTGGAGACCAGACAACGTTCTCTACCCATCCGCTGCCTGCATCGAGCGTTTGCATGACATTTCCTTTAGAAACATCCCAAACCAGGACTTTCCCGTCCTTGCCTGCGGTCGCGAACTTGGTTCCACTCGGATGGATCGAGGTTGCCAGTCCACTTCCTTCATGAACCTTTTGTTGCGACCACAAAACGTCGCCGGACTTGCCCTCAAATGCAAAGATTCCCCCGGAAGCATCTGCAACCATCAGTACTTCACCACCGAGCGACCAGCCTCCTGAAATTGCATAGTCGTCGACTGATGAAGTCCAGCCCCTGCGGAGAATCCCCTTCTTACTTTGATTACTCATACCAGACACTCATCAAATCCCTTTCTCATGTCCTCCTCATCGAGGTTTCGGCCGATAAAGATAAGTTGGTTACGACGAGGGGTGTCTCCCCAAGGACGATCGGGCTGTCCGTCAAAGAGCATGTGAACTCCCTGAAAGACAAAACGACGTGACTCACCTGCGATGCTGATGAACCCTTTCATTCGAAAGATGTCTACTCCACGCTCACTCAAGAGTTTTCCGAGCCATTTATTGAGTTTTTCATTATCGACATCACCGTCCCTTTCGATAGCAATCGAGCCCACCTCGTCATCATGTTCATGCTGAGCAACCCAGGTTCGTTCAACTTCGAATGGAATCTCCTGCTTATTTTCTTCTCGAATGAGTTTGATATCGAATTCTTCGGCCGTATGCTGAGTGTAAAGTCCCAACTGCGCATGGGATTCAATCTCCAGCATAAATGATTTACGTCCTGAAGCTTCAAGCAGCAGGTTCACATGTTGACCTGCAGGAATTGTTTCACCCGGGTTAAGGTTTTCCGCGGGTTCGGCATAACGTCGAACACACCACTCGGCACTTTGACGTAAAGCCTCATCTTCTTTCCCCTGGTCAGTTACAACAACCAGAGACATTGAAGGGTCAGGACCTTCTGCGAGACTGAGTTCATAGCGGCCTGGTTCGAGAGAATAGACCCCTGTCCACTCGAAAGGATACTCGGGTTCAAGAAAAGTAGGACGGCGTTCCAGCGCTTGATCCAGATTGAAGGCACCGAGATTGAGGACAGTCTCAACGGGGACATTCGCTTTCTCACTCCGAACGATTTTTGCCATTCGGTTCATATCCCGGAGACGAGATTCGAGCCCGTCGAGCCCCTCGCCATTGACAAGATCTGTCTTGTTCAGAACAAGAACGTCTGCAAATGCGATTTGTTCGGTGCTCTCATCGCTTCTACCGAGCTGTTGGTTGATATGAGCGGCATCGACGAGGGTGACGATTCCGTCAAGTGCGAACTCAGAACCTATCTCGTCATCCATAAAAAAAGTCTGTGCAACCGGACCTGGATCAGCAAGCCCGGTGGTTTCAACCAAAACATAATCAAACTTATCCCGGCGCTTCATGAGGTTGCCTAAAACACGAATCAGATCTCCTCTCACAGTGCAGCAGATGCAGCCATTCGACATTTCGAAAATTTCTTCCTCAGCGTCGATAACAAGCGCCTGATCGATGCCAACTTCTCCATATTCATTCTCAATGACGGCAATGCGCTTGCCATGCTCCTCACTCAAAATCCGGTTGAGCAGGGTTGTTTTTCCTGAACCCAGGAATCCGGTGAGGATTGTTACGGGAACTCTTTGTTGTGTTTCCATCTAAATCTCCGTATTGAAGGTTTCAAATGCATTGGACTGAACGTCGAAGCCCCATGAATTGCAGATCTGCATGAGATCATCGGCATCGACGGTATCCGTCGATTTGTGAATTTTGTGTTGCTTTGGCGGAGTATTGGGCTGTAAGAGGGCCACCACGGTTTCTATGGGTGCACAACCCTCTTCAAGGCATGTTAATTCCGTTACAGTAACCGCCGTTTCTTCAGGGAGATTAAGGGCTGTGCCCAATGCCTCCTTGATGTTTCGAATTTTCTCACGATTAGGACGGCGTGATCCTTTTCCAATCAACATCTCTCTCCTTCCATTTTAGGTTGAGTTGTAAATGGGTTGGCAAAGGGGACTTCACTCAAGGTATGTTCACTTTGGTTCGATTCCCATCGTTCGAATCGATGAGGCTCCAGAATATTTGGCAATCGGGCTTCCGGGCCCTTCTGAATGACTTCATGCGCCCACTCAGCTAGTGCCTCGAACTCTGCCCTTTCTCTCAGGTTACCAAGCCAAATCTGGCCTCTATCGCTCATAAGCAGAGCAACATTGTGCATGTCACAGGGGCCGAGGCATCCGGATACGGTAAGCTGGACTTTTTTGCGGAGTCCAAAATTTTTCCACAAGGATTTAAGCTCATCGATGGGGACCTCACTTCGGCCCCGATCAACTCGGCCACAACAACAACCAACACAGACCACAACTTGGGCATGCTTAAGGCTTGAAGTTGTAGTCTTGATAATTCTCACTCAACTTCCTTTACCTACGAATTGGTTTTTTTCGTAATGTCTTCAAAATGTTCTTTTATCCTCTTTTTGAAAGACATTCTTGAAGACTATTCGCCATATCACGAATCAGGGTGAAGTAGAGCTCTGGTCCGTCGGCAATGGATGCACCTAGAGGATCCAGTACACCTGTATTAGCCTGTGTGCCCTCGGCAACCGTGAAGACAATTTTTGGTTGGAATTGAGGCTCTGAAAACACACAGTGGGCATCTAATTCAACGATTTTATCTTTCAATTCTCTGATCCGGCTGGCACCAGGAACAACCTCGGGTGAGACCGTGATGGAACCCACCGCCGTCATCCCGAAACGTTCTTCGAAATACTGGTAGGCGTCATGAAAGACAACGAATCCTTTTCCTTTCGATGATGCAAGCGTGGATGAAATTTCTGAAATGAGTCGATCCAGTTTCACCATCAGATTTTTTGCATTGGCTTCGTAGGTTCCGGCATTGCCAGGATCAAGTTCTACTAAAGCCTGCTTGATTTCCTGCACCAGGACTTTCGCATTTTCCGGATCCAGCCAGACATGGACATCAAATTCCCCGTGCCCATGATGATGGTGGTGACCTGCTTCTGGCTCTTGAGCGGTTGGTTCGATATCTTTGGCGGAGGCATTTTTTAAAAAATGCTCATCTGCTTCAAATTCGAATGGCATGTGCTCGGTAAAGAATGCATAGTTGCCTTCATTTTTAATTGTAATGCGAAATTCGGTGACATTCCGGTTCGCATCAAAAACCAACTGATAAGCATTTTCTTCATTGGGTGTGAGTCTTCCGTCATGATTTCGTTTTACGGAGCTTTGTGACCTGATTAACCTTTCTGCGACTTCCTCCTGCTCTTCAATTCCTTCTTCACCATCAGAGGAAGTTGGAAGAAAAACCATCTTCATCTTTGGATCAGCATAGTCACCGTCAACCTTGGCGAAGGTCCATGTATAATCTCCTGCTGGGAGTTTAAATACGCCTGCCCATTCAAAAGCGTGCCCTTCTCCGGCATGCTCATCATGCCCTTCTTCGGAGTGCTCGCCATCTTCTTTATGATCATCGTCATGATGTTCATCTTGACCATGCTCATCATGGCCATGCTCGTCAAAAGCACCGCCTTCCCGCATATCTAGTTTTTTCAGTCCAGGGGAATCGATGAGTTCAATTACCTTGGCTTTGGAAGTGATTGCCTCCAGGGGTTTTTCAAGAAAAGACTCTAATTCGTGACCCATCCAGAAAACCAGATCCGCCTCCTCCAGTTGTTTTGCCTGAGAGGGTTTTAAGGAGTAGGTGTGTGGAGATGCCGCTCCTTTGACAATCAGATCGGGTTTTCGAACACCTTCCATGACACCCGAAACCAAGGAATGCACCGGCTTGACAGAAGCCACTACATTGATTTCCGCTTGTGCAGTGAATGTCAGGGTTGAAATCAACGTTGATGAAAGAATCAGTGATTTAACAAAACGCATAAAATTTCCTGAATAAAAATTGACATTGAAACAAGGATGAAGTTTACTTAAGTCAAATATGTTATATTATAACATTATATTGTCAATCGAAATTATGTTATATTGTAACAATTTTATTTCAAGCAAATTTTCTCAAACCCAGGGGTTTTGTGGGAAACGATAGTTCATCTCTGATCACTCTCAACAATGCAGGTCTTTTTCGATCCGGCAGATGGCTGGTCCGTGGAGTCTCTTTGTCGGTGGAGGTGGGAGAAATCCTCACCCTGATCGGTCCCAACGGTTCCGGAAAATCGACTACGGCAAAAATGGCACTTGGGATTGTAAATCCTGATGAAGGAAGCGCACATAGACGGAAGGAACTGAAGGTACGTTATGTTCCCCAGAGGGTTTCAATTGATTGGACGGTTCCATTGAAAGTAAGGCGTTTGATGAGCCTGACTGGAAGGGTTAGCAGAAATGAGGCGGATGAGGCGATGTCTCTGACCGGGACATTGCATTTGGCAGATTCGGAGGTCAGGACCTTGTCAGGAGGTGAGTTTCAAAGGGTATTGCTGGCAAGGGCGATTGCATTCAAACCGGAACTTCTTGTTCTCGACGAACCGGTTCAGGGAGTTGATTACAACGGTGAGATCGAGATGTATGAGCTCATCAGAAAAATCCGTGATGATTTACAGTGCGGAGTTCTTCTGATTTCCCATGATCTGCATATTGTCATGGCTGCCACAGATCGGGTCGTTTGCCTTAACGGACATGTTTGCTGCTGTGGAACTCCAAAGACTGTGGCAAACAGTCAGGAATACCGAGATCTGTTTGGTGATCGGGCGGCATCAGGTCTTGCCGTCTACGAACATCATCATGACCATCACCATCTACCGGATGGCAGGGTTCTCTCCAAAGATGGATCCGTTGATGAAGATGACAATCCCAGTGAAGGGGTTTCGGTCAAAAAGTTTGAACATTCAGTTGAACTAAATGGAGTTGATTCAAATGTTGGATGATTTTTTTAGCCGTGCATTGATTGCAGGTGTTGGCGTGGCTTTGGTCGCGGGGCCGCTGGGCTGTTACATTGTCTGGCGCAGGCTGGCTTATTTCGGAGATACCCTTTCCCATGCTGCATTGCTCGGGGTTGCATTAGCATTGCTCTTTCAAGTCAACATCACGTTAAGTGTTTTTTCAGTATCTGTTTTTGTTTCTCTGGCGCTGGTGCTTTTACAGCGCCGAATCACCCTTTCTGCGGATGCATTACTTGGTCTGCTTGCCCATTCTGCTTTGGCGGTCGGCATGGTCGCATTGAGTTTTATGACTTGGGTGAGAGTTGATTTGATGGGTTTTCTTTTTGGCGACATATTGGCGGTAACGCCATTCGATATTGCCGTCATTTGGGGGGGAGGATTATTTGTTCTTCTCATCTTGGTGGTGTTTTGGCAATCCTTGTTTGCAGCAACGGTAAATCTCGAGCTTGCCCAGGCCGAAGGAATGAAACCCGAACAGGCAAATATTATCTTCATGATGTTGATGGCCGCAGTGATTGCGATTTCCATGAAGATCGTTGGGGTTTTGCTGATCACTTCCATGCTTATTTTCCCTGCGGCCATTGCTCGACGATTTGCAAGCGGTCCTGAACAGATGGCATTGATTGCTGCCTTGGTAGGCATCATTGCGGTTTTTGGAGGTCTGTATGGTTCACTGCAATGGGATACTCCTGCAGGACCAAGCATCGTTGTTGCTGCATCGGCCTTTTTCATCCTGACCGTTTTACCCACGGCTTCTTTTCAAATACTTAAAAGTGCACGGCTTGATCGACCTGAGGCCAAGTAATGAACCAGTTAAGAATGAGCAAGAAATCAAAACAATCCCCTGGACTGACAAATAAACAGGCTCTGGTGATGAATTTGTTGGGGAAAACAAAAGGCCCGCTAAGCGCTTACGCAATTCTTGATCAACTCCACGATTCCGGCTTTAGGGGCCCTGTACAGGTTTATCGTGCTTTGGAAAAATTAATGGAACTGGGTTTGGTTCATCGGCTGGAAAGTTTGAACGCCTTTGTCGCCTGTCAACAGAGAACCTGTGATCACCAAAGCAAAAAGACCATTATCTTTACCATTTGTGAAATTTGCGGAAGTGTTCAGGAGTTTGTCAACACTGGATTAGAGCATCTGGTTCGATCCCTTGAAAAAGATATTGATTTTCTGACGAATAGATCGGTGATTGAACTGAAAGGAATCTGTTCTACTTGCAAAGATTGACTCCTGGTTTTTTTTTTGATTAAGAAGGATGAATGTAAATCAGCAGGAAATTCGATGAATTGATTTGCTGTTCAAAAAAGTTTTAGAAGTTCTTCGAAAAATGGCTTAAGAAAGAAAGCAAAGGCCTTCAAATTGTTTTAGAACGCTGCCACGCATCAAGTTATGAATTCAATGCAATTTGATTTTAACCTTGGGAAGATCAGAACAAGCTAGTAGGCTTCACTTCCATCGGCACAATTTTTT
>LNZD02000280.1 GCA_001469005.2 SAR324 cluster bacterium lautmerah10 | reverse complement strand
GGTCCGAGAAGCGTGATTAACTGTCCAGGTTCAATATTGAAATTCAGTTCCCGAACTGCATTGACTTGTCCGAAAGATTTGCTGACGTCCTGAAAAACGACTGCTTGATTGGTTTTTTCCATAGTTGTTTTAAAATGCCATTGCCTGAGAATCACGTCGCCCGAGTTCACGTTTTCCCACCAGAAACTGGATCAGGAATATGGCGGAGAGCATGACAAGGATCAGTACCGAAGAATATGCGATGGCAATCCCATAATCTGCATTTTCAACCCTTCCGAGGATGTAGGAGGTTGCCATGTCATAATCGGCGCTGACAAGAAAAATGACCGCACTGATCGCCGTCATTGCCCTGACAAAACTAAATACCAAGGCTGCAATAATGGCAGGCCTCAACAGGGGCAGCAGTACCTTCCGGAGGGTAGTCCAGGACTTGGCGCCCAGTGTGAGGGACGCCTCGTCCAAACTCGGATCGAGTTGGCTCATAGCGGCAATGCCTGCCCGGATGCCGGTAGGCATGTTTCGAAAGATGAAGCATACGACAAGTATCACTCCGGTTCCGGTAATTTCGATCGGAGGAACATTGAACGCGAGGATATAACCGATCCCGATCACGGTGCCGGGAATGGCAAAACTGAGCATGGTCAGAAATTCAAATGCATTCTTCCCGAAAAAATTCTGCCTGACCAGGATGTATGCGGTTAGAAGTCCAAGGCCCCCGGTCAAAGGGGCAGAAATGATTGAAATCTGAAGTGTGGTCCAGAACGAATTCCAGGCGGCGCCTTCCCACATCAAACCATATTCAGTGGACCAGCCAAGCGCGAATTCATCGATATAATGTTGAAGGGTGAAATTGTGCCGGAATCCCCAGTTTTCCACCAAACCGCCAAAAAGAATCATTCCATAGACAATAAGGCTTAATAGAACAAACGGCAGTGCGGTGATGTAGGATGCATATCGAGCACGCTTCGGTAAGCGGACATGAACCCCTGCATCTCCTTTGCCGGTAACGGTAGCATAGGATTTTTTCCCGACCCACCATCTTTGGAGAAAGAAGGCAGTAAGGGTAAAAAGCAAAAGGACGATGGCAAGAACCGCCGCCATACCCTGGTCTGCCTGAGCCCCGGCAATTGCAAAAAAGATCTGGGTCGAAAGGACTTCATAACTTCCTCCAAGAACCAGGGGATTCCCGAAGTCGGCAAGACTTTCAATGAAACCCAGAAGAAAAGCATTAGCGATTCCTGGTCGCATCAGCGGGAGGGAGACGGTCCAGAAGGTCTGCCAATGGGATGCCCGGAGGGTTTGTGAGGCTTCCTCCATCGATGGACTGACACCTTCGACCACACCAATCAGAACCAGGAATGCGATTGGAGTGAACGCCAGGGTTTGAGCCAGCCAAATTCCGGGAAGCCCATAAATCCATCGGGTTGGTGGGATTCCAAAGGCCCATTCCAGAAAACCATTCAAAGCACCCGAGCGCCCGAAAAGAAGAATTAATGCCAAACCAATCACAAATGGGGGGGTGATGATGGGCAGAAGTGAAGAAACTCTTATGAAGGCTTTCGCCTGAATTCCCGTTCGGGTAACCAAGAGTGCAAAGGCAAGCCCTAAGAGGGTGGTGGTGGCTCCCACTAAAACAGCCATCCAGAGTGAGTTCCAGGCAACTCCGCAGCTTAATTCACCTCCCAGACAATTGAGATCCCAGATAGCTCTGGATGTGAATTTCTGCCAGAAAAGAGAAAACGAATAATGTCCCTCTTCATTCTGAATCGCATTGATGAGAATCCTGCTCACCGGGAAAAAAATGAATAGCAGAACTAAGACAACACTGAAACCTATGGTTCCGGAAACAAACACGTCCCCCTTGATGGCCCCCCGGGCTGCCAATCCCTGGGTGAAAAGAAACAGGAAGCAGCTACAAACCAGAAGGGCTCCGTAGCCCATTCCAATTTGGGAATGTTCTGTTTCTCCAAAAATACTTCCTAAAAACTCCCAACTCCAACCATGGAGCCCGAGAGCAAATCCCTGGAAGAGGGAATAGGTTAACCCCAATCCTCCTGCAAACAACAGAATCAGAGGATAGCGAGGGTCCGTTTTTTTAAGAAATATTGCTACTATTGGAAGTAAAAGAAACCCTAAGGTAGGCAGCAACCACCAGCGGGCATGAGTGAAGATCTGAAGGAGACCGGGAGAGTATTCATCGAACATCGGATATCCATCCGTGATCCAGATGAAACTCCAGAATCCGTCATAAGCTGCATACCATGGCAGCACGAGGAAACCAAACCATCCGATACCTAACCATGTGAGCAGGGATGAGTGGAAACGAAGAAAACCCGGCAGACTCTTTTGGACTGCCGGGGAGGTAGGACCTGAAATCACCTAGGCAGGACTTTCACTTCGCGATCCCATTTAGCAAGCAGACGTGTGCGCTCGGCTTTGGAACCATATTTCCCGTGGTCATAATCGATCAGTTTGATGGAACTGACGTCTGGAGCCTCCGGAGGAACGGTAGCACCTTTGTTCGATGGAACCTGATAGGCTCTGGCTTTGACTGCCAGGCTTTGGACATCGGCAGTAAGAGCAAAATCTACCCATTTTTTGGCGCTGTCAAGATTCCTGGCGCCTTTGATGATACTCATGGAACCGATTTCATAACCAGTCCCTTCACAGGGTGCAACCGCTTTGATGGGCATTCCTTTTACGGTTTGGGTCACTGCATCATGAATAAAAACAATTCCAATTGCATTTTCACCCCGTGCCGCTGATTTAATCGGAGCTGAACCGGATTTGGTGTATTGGTTGATGTTTTTATGCATGTTCTTCAGAAAGCTGAATCCTCCTTCTTCTCCCAGAAGTTGAACCAGCGTTGCCAGGGTGGTGTAGGAGGTCCCTGATGTGTTGGGATTGGCTACCTGGATTTCATCACGGTAAGCAGAGTGAAGCAGGTCATGCCAGCATTTGGGTTCTGGCAGTCCTCTTTTAGCAAAAATGTCAGTATTGTAACCATATCCTAATGCCCCCATATAGATCCCCACGGTTTTCCCGCCTGTGGCACTATGTGGAGCCTTGGCCCAATCATGTAACTCGCTCATTTTCGGGGAAGTGTAGGCCTGAGTCAGTCCTTCTTCAGCAGCCTGGAGATGAGGATCACCGGTTCCGCCCCACCAGACATCGCCCTTCGGATTAGTGCGCTCCGCCTTGATTTGTGCAAGGGTTTCTCCTGAGCTTTTGCGTGTCATTTTAACACGGATTCCGGTTCGTTTCTCAAACTCATTGACCATCAATTCGCACCACTCAATCTGTGGGCTGCAGTAGAGAGTCAGTCTTTTTGCACCATAGAGGGGCATTGCAAAAAGGATCAACAGGGATACTAGAAACAGGTTTTTAACAATCTTCATAGATTCTCCAAGAAAAGGTTAAAATGAAAAATGTTCCTCTTAAAAAGAGACAACAACTAACAATAAGTTAACAATTAGCAAATATCAAATGAACAGAATGGGCTTTGGTTTTGATCATCAAAGTCTTTGTTGAGAAATCAGAAACTCGGCCATCTCTGAAAACCCGTATCCCCCTCTTTTTTCAGTGATCCATGCTGGAGCAGGATCAAGCTGTCCCTTGAAATCAAGAACATTGGCGACGCCAACGGAGATGGGGAATGCCTGAAACATCGGGCAGTCGTTGGGGGAATCGCCGATGAACAATACTTCTGTCTTTTCCTGTTCTTCGTTCAAAATAAATACTTTTCTGAGTAAGTGTCGGGACATCAAGCATTTATCGTAATTCCCAAACCAACCATTCACATGGATCGAACTGACTTTGGCCAGTGCTCCATGAGATTCAAAGATTTCCACGATTTTTTGGACCCTCTCCTTGGAGAGTGGTGGAACATCCTCACAGAAATCGATGGCCAGATCGGCTTCACGGTAAGCCTGGTCCGCAGAGATTGCCGACCCGGGAATGTCAGTTAAAATCTGTTCCTGGATCGCATTCAGTCTTTCCCGATCCTTATGTCGGTTCGCTTCATCCTTAAAGTAATGCCGGATCATTTTTTTGGAATCTGGGTCATAACGAAAATAAAACGCTCCATTTTCACCCACGATTCCATCGACAGGCCAAAAACGGGCAATGTGGTCGCACCAGCCTGCCGGGCGTCCGGTCACAGGGATCACGCAAAAGCCGGATTCTTTCAGCCGGTGAAGCATGGTAAAAGTTTCGGCGGGAAGAGTACCCTCAACCGTTAGAGTGTCATCGATATCGCAAAGAATGAAACGGATCGACTTCACCAAGGTTAGGGGCATTTCCTTCAAGGGGCGCATTTGCTGAATGAAGGAAAGTTCGAGGGTGATTCAGATGATTGCGTGTCGGACTTTGGCGGAGACCCACTCACTGATCAGAACTGAAATAAAAATGGCGATCAGAATCAGGGTTACCTGGGGCCAGGCCAATACATTCAATGAGGCCTGCAATTGGAGTCCGATACCACCCGCACCCACAAGTCCCAGCACAGTGGATTCCCGAATGTTGATGTCCCAACGGAAGACCGAAATGCCGGCGAAAGCGGGAAGGATCTGAGGGATGATTCCGTACGCGATCACCTGACTTCCACGGGCTCCAGTGGCGGTAACGGCTTCAACCTGGTTGGGGTCGATTTCTTCAATCGCTTCATATAGAAGTTTGGCAATGAATCCAATTGATCTTAGGCTGATCGCTATCATTCCTGCGACCACTCCGGGGCCGATGATCGAAACCAGTAGCAGAGACCAAATCAGTGAATTGATGGAACGGGATGAAACAATGATCAGCAATGCTATTGGGCGCAGAATGCGGGTGTCTGGAGTTGTATTGCGGGCGGCAAGAAAGGCAACCGGCACTGCCATAACAATGGCCAGCATGGTGCCGAGTGTAGCAATATTGATAGTGTCCCAGAGAGGTTCCCATAATTCAGTGATATAGGACCAGCGTGGAGGGACCATACG
>LNZD02000279.1 GCA_001469005.2 SAR324 cluster bacterium lautmerah10 | reverse complement strand
CATAAAGATAAAGTTTCAGGACAAACTGAGAATGACGATGAGGAGGATCAATAACCGGCTCTTACCTCCTCAAAAGGACTCAACCGCTTTGTCTGGAACATGCGTTATCCCGGGCCTGCGGAAAAAATCGACAAAACCCTTGAACAAAAGCGATATAAAGCGCTCGGGCGAGGTGAAATGGGAGAACGCGGGGGGCCAACGGCAATGCCTGGAACCTATCAGGCGGTTCTCCGAATCGAAAATACAAAACAGGAACATCACTTTGAAATCCTGAAGGACCCCAGACTGGAGACCTCTGAGGAAGATTATCAGGCCCAATTTGATCTTTGGATGAATATCCGTGACCAGCTTTCCGAAACCAATCGCTTGCTGAATCAACTCAGAAGAATCCGAAAAGAAATTCATGTGATTCTTGAACGCCCCAACCTTCAAAAGAGTAAGGTTCCAGATGAACTTAGTTCATTTAAGGACAATGCGGAAAAAGTGATTCAGAAATTAGAGGTCCTGGAGAACGAACTGGTTCAAACCAAAAATGAAACTCCCTCCGACCGGCTTCGATTTCCTGTCATGTTGAGAGACCGTATTGAAGGTTTGATCAGTGTCGTAGCCGTTGCTGAAGCCGCTCCTCCTCAACAAGCGCATGAGGTTTTTCAACATCTGAAAGGATTGCTGGCAGAGAAGACTTCCAGCATGCAGCAACTGTTATCGGTTGATCTGCTAACCCTCAAAGAATTGGCTCAAAAAGCAAACATCCAATTCTTTGAGGAATGAGGTGTCGATCAATCAGAATTTGATCAAACTGACGTTTGCGGATTTTCTTGTCCGCAGTGCTTACCAGATGGGCAAAAGCCCCGTTTTGCCATTGATGGCAGCATCCCTGGGAGCAGATGCTCTCTTTCTAGGAATGATCGTCTCGGTTTCTACCATGACCGGTCTTGGGATGAAACCTCTGTTCGGACTGCTCTCCGACCGTTGGGGAAGGAGGTTCTGGATCATAGGTGGAACGCTGATTTTCACTGGTATGCCTTTTCTTTATGGTTCCATAGAAAACCCTACAGAATTGATGTTGTTGCGCTTGGCTCATGGATTGGCAACAGCGATTTATGGTCCAGTGACTCTGGCCTGGGTGTTGGACCAGGGCAGAAAAGGGTGTGCAGAAAGGGTAGGTTGGTTCGGAATTGCCAAAAACGGAGGTTACATTGTTGGCCCTCTAGCCGGAGCAAGTCTCCTCAGTTTTATGGAACCGGTCGAGGTCTTCACTGTGATTGGTCTGATCAGCATTTTGGCTTTGATTCCTGTTTTGATGCTGCCAACAGAACATAAAAATGCTGCTTCCGGTATTTCATGGAAAAAACAGATTTCGGGATCATTCAAGGCAGGTCTTGGACTTCCCGAATTATGGATTGCTGGAGGACTGGAGTGTTTTCTTTACATTGGTCTTTATGCGGTCAAAGCCTTTCTGCCATTAATGGCTCTTTCGGAAGGCATCCCTATCATCTGGGTAGGTGTCTTTTTTTCAGTACAGGAACTGAGTCACCTTCTATTAAGACCTTTGGGGGGAAGAATCGGGGATCGAAATGGTTATCTGCTTACTGCTGCATCAGGACTGGTTCTGGCTTCAGGAGCACTTTGGGCACTTCCTGTGATCCCCGATGTGTCTTCCCTGATCAGCGTTTCGATTGTGTTTGGAATGGCCCAGGCGCTGATTCTCCCATCATGTGTAGCCCTTTTTGCAAACCAAATCGACTATCGGCATACCGGAAGCGGGACTGGTTTTTTTGGTTCGATGAAAAACCTTGGAAAGATCTGCGGACCGATTCTAGGCGGGTGGCTCGTGCATCATCATCAGATTTCCTGGATGCTTTGGTCGCTTTCCGGACTTTTGACTCTTTTTTCACTCATCATGTTTTGTTCATTAATGGGGCGCAAAGGAACTCTTCAGACTTCGGGTTGAATTTTTTTGAACCAAAAATAAGTGAAATCTCTCTCCTGAATTTCTTTTTTTCTCATTCTTGAAAATCAGCGTTCAGCCCCTCTTTGTCTCAAAATCTCATTGCGTGATTCTCTCGACAGAGGTGAGACTCCTTTCAGAAGAAAATCTTCGTAGGATTTCCGGTCGATCAGATTCCAGAGATAAAATGGGAGGATCACGCACCCCATGACTATAAAGACGATTAAAACCGTTTTAATCAGGGGAGGCATTGGAAAAAGTTATGATTTCAGAAAATGGCAAGTGAGGAAAAACTAGTTCCTGAAGGTCTCAGCTCATGGTTCACGCCGCTTCAGGTTTGTTCTCATATTCCTCGGGAGCCAAAAAACCTCCTGACTGACGATTCCAGAGATCAGCATAGATCAGGGAATTTCTGACCAATTCATCATGGGTTCCGGTTTCAATCACGGCTCCCGCGTCGATCACCACCAGTCGGTCAAGTTGGGCAATGGTCGATAGCCGATGGGCAATCGCAATCACCGTTTTTCCCTCCATCAATTCAAACAGATTTTCCTGGATGGCGGCTTCGACTTCAGAATCGAGAGCAGATGTTGCCTCATCAAGTACCAGAATCGGAGCGTCTTTGAGAAACATACGAGCAATCGCAATACGCTGTCGTTGTCCTCCGGAAAGCTTGACTCCCCGCTCTCCAACATGAGCTTCGAGTCCTTTGCGTCCAAAAGAATCTTCAAGGTCCTGAATAAATTCCCAGGCATTTGCTTTCTTTGCTGCCTCGATCACATTTTCATCATCAATTTCAGGAGAAGTGTAGGCAATGTTGTCACGAATGGAGCGGTGCAATAAAGAGGTGTCCTGGGTCACCACACCAATTTGGGCTCTGAGGCTTTCCTGGGTAACTCCGGATATATTCTGTCCGTCGATCCGGATTTTACCT
>LNZD02000278.1 GCA_001469005.2 SAR324 cluster bacterium lautmerah10 | reverse complement strand
TAAAGCTGCTGCTCTCCCTTTAAAATTTTTAACCCCAAAAAGCATCAAGCAAGATGCAGACGCAATCGTTGTTGCCAGTGCCGGTGTACTTGAATCGGGGGCTCCGACTGATGCTTCCACACGAAGAGCACATGCAGCAGCGTTACTTTATTTAGAAAAAAAAGCACCCCTGGTTATTGTTACCGGAGGTATTACAGACCCCTATCTTCCTCCCTCCAGCATCAAGGGCATTCCCATCATTCTCCAGGGTATGGGAGTCAAGAATGAACACATCATCATTGAAAACCGATCCTCGGACACTTTTCAAAATGGAATTGAAACAAAGAAAATTTTGGAAGAGCAAGGTCTTCAAAGCATTCTTCTGGTTTCACATGACTACCATTTGTTTCGTCTGACATCGGTTTTTCAGAAACTTGGAATCACAGTATATCCTTATTCCGCGAACAGCAGGGAACTGGAAGCCTCAACTCCATGGTGGAAATTTTTTGATTGGGAAAATTACAACCGATTGCGAACAATCTCCCACGAATACATTGGACTCATCAATTATAAATTAAGCGGTAAAATTTGACCCGTATTCAATAACCTCAATGCCAAAAAGAACCGACATCGAATCGATCATGTTGATTGGTTCCGGCCCGATCGTAATTGGTCAGGCCTGTGAATTTGACTATAGCGGCACCCAAGCCTGCAAAGCCCTCAAGGATGAGGGATACCGGGTAATCCTGGTAAACAGCAACCCCGCAACGATCATGACCGATCCTGGGCTTGTGGACGCCACTTACATTGAACCGATTACTCCAAAAACAGTCAGCCGAATCATCGCTCAGGAAAAACCGGATGCCCTTCTACCAACCATGGGAGGGCAGACTGCATTGAATCTTGCTGTCAATCTTTCCGAGAGTGGGGTGCTTGAAGAACATGGAGTAGAACTGATTGGGGCTTCTCTTGATTCCATCCAAAAGGCTGAAAATCGTGAGTCTTTTAGAAAGGCCATGAAGCATATCGGAATTTCAATGCCAGAAAGTTTTATTGTCCATTCGGTTGAGGAAGGAATGACCTGGTCTAGGACCCAGTCTTTCCCACTCATCATTCGCCCCTCTTTCACTCTAGGAGGTGCAGGAGGAGGCATTGCCAGGAAACCCGAAGAGCTTGGGAAAATGATTGAAAGAGGGCTTGAAGCTTCACCGTTTCGCGAAGTCCTTTTGGAACAGTCAGTTCTGGGATGGAAAGAATTTGAAATGGAAGTCATGCGTGATTCCCAAGACAACTCCGTGATTGTCTGTTCCATTGAAAATTTGGATCCGATGGGAGTCCATACCGGTGACAGCATTACCATCGCACCCGCACTCACATTGACTGATCTCGAATATCAGGAACTACGGGACAAATCCCTGGAAGTCATGAGGGAAATCGGAGTTAATTCCGGGGGTTCAAATGTTCAATTTGCCATCAATCCAAAAGATGGAGAGATTCTGGTCATCGAAATGAATCCCCGGGTTTCAAGAAGTTCCGCCCTGGCATCAAAAGCGACCGGATTCCCCATTGCCAAGATTGCAGCAAAACTAGCAGTGGGTTATACGCTGGATGAAATTCCTAACGATATCACTCAAAAAACCCCGTCCTGTTTTGAACCCTCAATCGATTACATCGTCACCAAAATTCCACGTTTCACATTTGAAAAATTTCCCTTTTCCCAAGATAAACTTGGAACTCAAATGCAGTCGGTGGGCGAAGCCATGGCGATCGGCAGGACGTTTCAGGAATCGCTTCAAAAGGCGATTCGTTCACTGGAACTGGATTTCTGCGGACTGGATCTTCCAAAAATCCATGCTTCTGAAAATCCAGACTCCGGAGCAAGTTTGGCCACTCCTGAGTCCAAACCAGATTTAAACTCCAATTCAAAGAAAAAAACCCAGAAAAATTCGTCCTCCTTCATCCCGGATCATTGGCTTAAGGAAAAACTTGAACAACCGAACAGTCAAAGGATTTGGTATCTGGCAGAAGCGATGCGAAGGGATTGGTCGAATGCTGATCTGCATCATATCACTCAAATCGACCCATGGTTCCTGGTTCAGATCAGGGAATTGGTTGATGAGGAAGAAAAAATCCGGGAAACCCATCTTGAGACGCTTACCCCACCGGTCCTAAAAAATTGGAAGCAATTGGGTTTTTCTGATCAAAAACTTGGGGAACTTCTAAATTGTTCCGAGAAAAAAATTGCAAGGTTCCGAAAAGAATGGAGCATCCTCCCGGTTTTCAAACAGATCGACACCTGTGCCGCCGAATTCCCCTCGGAAACGCCTTATTATTATTCAACCTATGCCGAAGAAAACGAATCGCTGACCACTGAACAACCAAAAGTTCTGATCATCGGCTCTGGTCCTAACCGAATCGGTCAGGGGATTGAATTTGATTACTGCTTTGTCCATGCCGTGATGGCCGCAAAAGAAGCAGGTTATGAAGCCATCATGCTCAACTGTAATCCCGAAACCGTCAGTACGGATTATGACATCTCGGATCGTCTCTATTTTGAACCAGTGACCTTTGAAGATGTGATGCATGTCATCGAGTTGGAAAGACCAATTGGTGTGATTGTCCAACTCGGAGGGCAGACTCCGCTGAAGCTTGCAAAAAAACTTTCGGAGGCAGGGATTACTTTGTTGGGAACTCCCTATCGAAGCATCGACATTGCGGAAAACCGAGAGTCATTTGCGAATTTGCTGAAAGATCTCAATCTCCTTCAACCCAAAAACGGGCTTGCAAATAGCCAGCAGGAAGCGAGTGAAATCAGCAGACAGTTAGGATTCCCGCTATTGATCAGGCCTTCTTATGTACTTGGTGGAAGAGCGATGATGGTTGCTGAAACAGAAGAGGAACTTCAGCACTTTTTTGAAGAGGCATTGAGGGTTTCACCTGAACATCCTGTTCTTCTTGACGAGTTCGTCAAGGATGCTGTGGAGGTGGATGTCGATTTGTTAGCTGATGGAGAAAACTCAGAGCTTGGAGGAATTCTGGAACACATTGAATCCGCCGGGGTCCATTCAGGTGACAGTGCTTGTGTTTTTCCTCCGCATTCCCTCTCAGAAAAGACACTCCTCGAATTGGAACGTCAGGCAAAACTCTTAGCCAAAAACCTCAAAGTCAGAGGTTTGATGAACATCCAGTTTGCAGTAAGAGATTCCGAGATTTTCATCATCGAAGCCAATCCAAGGGCATCCAGAACCGTCCCGTTTGTCAGTAAATCGATTGGGCATCCGCTTGCTAAGTATGCCACCCGATTGATGCTTGGTGAAAAATTGAGTGATTTAAATTACAAGTATCAGCCGCCAGATTTCTTCTCCATCAAGGAAACCGTTTTCCCCTTCCTCAAATTTGCAGGAACAGATACAGAGTTAGGCCCA
Organism: SAR324 cluster bacterium lautmerah10; assembly: GCA_001469005.2. Classification (GTDB taxonomy): domain Bacteria; phylum SAR324; class SAR324; order SAR324; family NAC60-12; genus UBA1014. The sequence continues at coordinate 13,540 of LNZD02000278.1, read as the reverse complement.
GAAATGAAATCGACGGGGGAAGTCATGGGTCGGGGCATGAGCGTGGAAGAAGCTTATCTTAAAGCCCAAATCGCAGCGCTGAATTCAGACTTGAAAAAAGCACATGTTTTTATCGGTGTTCAGGACAAGGACAAGTCAGCGATCATTGATGTGGCAAAACAATTTGAATCAGCGGGATTCTCCATATTCGCTACACCTGGGACCTATCGTGTTCTGAAAGCCAATGGAATCTCAGATCTCCATCCTACCAGCATGAACATTGAAGATCCTGGAAACGTGCATGTGCACATCAGAACCGGAAGGGTAAGTCTGGTGATTAACACAACTCGTCCCAGAAAAAGAATCATCGATACGAATCATATCCGTCGGATGACCCTTATGTACAACATCCCCTATTGCACAACCATTCAGGCTGCCAAACAAATGGCAGAATCCATTAAATTCTTTTCTGGAAATGAGGAATTTTCTTATAACCCTCTGACTGTTTGACAAAAATCTTAAAGAAGATTGTTCAATCTAATAGATTTTTTGCAGCCAGGGTTTTCTGCTGGAGATATTTTCTGTTGAGAAGAAGTTTCTGTTGCTTGTAATCCTCCTTCGATACTTTCCCCAAAAGGTACTCATCTTCTAATTCAGAAAGAGCTGTCAACAACGATTCCTGTTCATCAAATAAATATTCTTGATCATTTTCTGGATTTATTTCTGGAAGATGAAAAAAACGCAACCTCTCAAAAAATAAGGGATAGCCAACGATAATCACACACAACAGAATCAATATGATGGAATAAACTAAAATCAAACGATTCCTTCTCTAGTCAGGTTTTACAATGGTTTTATGGAACGACTGGAATATAAGAAGGATTCAATAAAAGGCTGAACCTTTTCATCGTTCATCAGTTGATCAAATCTTTCGGATTCGTCCCGGAGCATCCAAAAACCCACCAGGCATTCAAAACCTGTAGATTTTTTTGAGGGCGGCTATTTCTTCCCTTTTTGTAAATTTGGACCTCTTCTTCAGAGAGTAGGGGCAAAAATAATTCAATTAATTTTGACTGAGTTTGGCAACGAACGAGTTGGACCGTTTTGCGATGTACCTGTTTGGGATTACTGTAATGATGGGTCACCAGTTTCCTGCACCAGAGTTCATAGCAGGCGTCACCTAAATAAGAGAGAGTAAAGGTAGAAGTTGTTTGATGAGGGTTATTTTTTTCTAAACCAAGTTTTGGGGAATGCAAATGAAACGTTGTTTGAGAGTCCAACAAAGCTACCAGTTGCTGTCGTCCTGACACACAATCTGGTTACTCCGGATCCGAAAAACTCCGTCATGGATCACTCTTTTATCAATCAAGTGACCATCTTTCTCTTTCCATGGAACCCCGAAACTTCCGTCGGAACGAAGCACAATCTGAACTCCAGGTTTGGCATAATAGGTTTCATGACCGGTATCGATTCGAGGTAGTTTGACTTTACGGCTAGTCGGGATTTTGGTTTGGGGAGTTTTTTTCAGTAAAACCGCACGCTCTTTATCTTCACCTATTGATTCTGTTTCAAGTTCAAATTGGGATGCCAGTTTATGGGCCAGTCTTCTTTTGTAGGAATTCATCGGCTCTAAATTAAACTGCTCTTTACCTGAATCAACAAAACGGATGAAGACCGTTTCCAATTCCTTGAGAAACAGTTCGTCGTCGCTGTTTAATTTCGTGTCATCTATCATAAGATCAAAAGAAGAAAAAACTGAATGGTAGTATTGGTGCTCAGTGCTGGGGAAAATTAGGAACTTCAAAAGGAGGTTCGGTTAGGTTCCCTTTTTGTTGAGGGACAAGTGATTCTTCCTCAGAAAGTTTCCTTTCATCCTTGTTATCATCCTCAGGATCACTTACGGAAATGGGAACGCATTCCAAGGCTCTTTCCAGAACCGTATCCATATTTTCAACTGAGAGGATTTGAAGCTCGGTTTTTATTTCTTCCGGAACTTCAGTCAAATCTTTTTCATTTTTTGCTGGAATGAGGACGGTTTTCATCATTCCTCTTTTGGCAGCGAGGAGTTTTTCTTTCAACCCGCCAATCGGTAAAACCTTTCCACGCAGGGTTACCTCGCCGGTCATTGCGACCTCTCGGAGTACAGGGATACCTGTAAAAGCACTCACCAACGAAGTGGTTATTGTCACTCCAGCGGAAGGTCCGTCTTTTGGTACCGCTCCTTCCGGGACGTGAACATGGATATCGGTTTCCTTGAATACCGAAGAATAAATCCCTAGGCGGTTGGCATTGGTCCTGACATAACTCAATGCTGCGTGAGCTGATTCTTTCATCACATCACCCAATTTCCCGGTCAGTTGAACTTTCCCGGTTCCTTTCATGACGGTCACTTCAGTGGTGAGCAGTTCTCCGCCGGCTTGTGTCCATGCGAGTCCGGAAGTGATGCCTATTTCGTTTTTTTCCTCAACCTTTCCATGTTTATATTTTGGAACTCCAAGATACTCCCTGACTCTTTTTGGTGTAATGGAGATTTTTTTCTGTGGTTCATCCATCACCAACTTGGTTGCAACCTTCCTGCAGATTTTCCCAACTTCCCGTTCAAGGTTTCGAACTCCGGCTTCACGAGTGTATTGTTGGATGATGATATCGAAAGATTTGTTTTGAAATCCGAGTTGACTTGAATTGAGCCCGTTTTCCTCGATCTGTTTCGGCAACAAATGTCTTTTCAAAATGTGAACTTTTTCCAGTTCGGTATATCCCGAAAGGTTGATGACTTCCATCCGGTCCTGCAGGGCAGGCGGAATATCCTGTGCCACATTGGCCGTGCAGAAGAAAAGGACATCCGAAAGATCGAATTCAACCTCGAGATAATGATCCATGAAAGTGTGATTCTGTTCCGGGTCCAGGACCTCAAGCAAGGCTGAGGAGGGATCTCCCATTACTCCGCGTGTCATTTTGTCCACTTCATCAAGCAGCAGTAGCGGATTTTTTGATTTAACCTTACGCAGGGACTGGATGATTTTTCCCGGCATTGCACCAACGTAGGTTCTTCGATGGCCTCGGATTTCTGCCTCATCCCGTACACCACCCAGACTCATTCTGGCAAATTTTCTACCTAACGCATCGGCGACAGAACGGGCAAGTGATGTTTTTCCAACCCCAGGAGGTCCAACCAGACAGATGATAGGACCTTTCAGGGAACCCACCTTTTGAGCGACTGCGAGGTATTCAATGATCCGCTCTTTGATTTTTTCAAGTCCGTAGTGCCCCTTATTCAGAATTTTTTCTGCCGCATCAAGATCGAACCGATCTTCGGTTTTATCGCCCCAGGGCATATCCAACAGCCAGTCGATGTAGTTTCGCACCACGTTTGCTTCTGCAGACATGGGCGGCATCATCTTAAGTTTCTTTAGTTCTTTTTCGGCAATCTCACGGGCTTCCTGGGAAAGAGGGATATCTTCCAAACGTTTTTCGTATTCCTCCTGTTCCGCTTTTCCGTCCTCACCCTGTCCAAGTTCTTTCTGAATGGCCTTAATCTGCTCGTTTAAGTAATACTCTTTTTGAGTCTTTCCAATTTGCCCCTGAACTCTTTCCTTGAGCTTGCGCTCGACTTTTTTGAATTCACTCTCCTCAAGCATCCGTTCATAAACGATTTCCAGCCTGCGACGAGGTTCAGTGATTTCAAGCAGGGTCTGTTTTTTCTCCAGATCCATATTCAGAAGCGGAGCAATCCGGTCTGCCAACCGATAGGGGGCTTCACTGTCGATCGCTAGCTTCTCAATTCCTTCGGTGTGCCGTTTGACCTCTTTCAGATAGCGTTTGAATTCGTTTCTTACATTTTTGCTGAGGGCAACGATTTCCGGATCTTCATCTTCTTTTTCAATAACCGGAGTAACCATGGCCATGTAGAAGGGATCCGAAAGCCGAACGTTCTCGAGTCTAGCTCTGCTCTGTGCTTCAAAAAGTGCTTTTATGGTACCGTTATGCAACCGCATGATTTGCAGAACACGTCCAACGGTTCCCATCCTGAAGAGGTTTTTTTCTTCCGGTTCTTCTACCAAAGGGTCTTCCTGGGCAACCACGAAAATCTTGCGATCTTTCGAAAGAGCCTCTTCCAATGCAGCAATGGACAGGGGTCTGCCAATGAAGAACGGTGCCGTCATATGAGGGAAGACAACAATGTCCCTCATGGGCAGCATTGGGAGACGAATTTTTTTAGGGGGTTTGGAATTAGGGTCGGGCATCAAAAAAAGTCGTTATCGGCTTAAATCTTGTTTGGTTTGTGATATTCAAAATATCTTCTTGGCCTTCAAACCGCAAGTTGACCAACAACCTTAAAACTAAAATCAGATTGGTTTGGCGCGAGCTTGTATTTCAAAACACCTCTTCTCTCCTTCTACATATTCTCTAACGGTTTCGTATTCAGTTTTGTAACGTTGATTTCCCAATAGGCTTCTGAGGTGATAAGAAGCCGCCTTCTTTGCTGAATCCTCCGCTTTAGCCGCATTGATGGAACAGGCACTTCCAGTAACAGAAGCATTGAGCCCACCTGCATCGCGGGCTTGGTAGGCTGGATTGAAAGAATCTTTAAATTTATTGGATGATGAACCGCAAGAGATCATCATCCAAATCATCAACAGAACCCCAACATATTTCATAATGAAATCAGTGTATCCAAAGGTTTTTTTTAAGAATGAATAGTCGTTTGATCAGAATTCATTCATCATTTCCGTTCAGTATTTCACAAGCAGGTTCTTGACATGAACTAAAGGGTCCACCAAACTGATTTATCAAGATTTTTCGGGTCCTTCGATGCTCTTGATTACTTTTGTTATGCATCCAGAAAATCGCCCACAATTTCTGGGAATTCAAAAGCTATACTAAATATTGGCCAAAAGCCTGTCAAAACATCTCATAAGATTTACTCCGAACGGATTCAGACCCTCTGTTTCCTCGGGTAACAATTCCAATTATCAATCAAAATGAAGATCAGCGAGTCCAAAAAACTTTTTTCTCGAGCTCAGGAAGTCATGCCCGGTGGTGTGAACAGTCCTGTCAGGGCATTCAAATCCGTCCAGTCCGAACCATTGTTCATCACTCATGCGAAAGGATCACGGCTTTTCGATGCAGACGGTAATTCATTCATCGATTACATTGGCTCCTGGGGACCTATGATCCTCGGCCATGCCGATCCGAGAATCACTTCGGAAATCGAAAAAGCGGTGCAAAAAGGTACTTCCTTCGGAACCCCCACAGAAGGTGAAATCGAATTGGCGGAGATGATCAGTGATGCGGTCCCAAGTGTCGAAATGGTCCGTCTTGTCAATTCCGGATCAGAAGCCGCAATGGGTGCACTTAGAGTTGCCAGAGGATTCACCGGACGTGACAAAATCATTAAATTTGAGGGTTGTTATCATGGAAGTGTCGACGCACTTTTAGTCAAAGCCGGTTCCGGTGCAACCACTTTAGGAATCCCAGATTCTCCAGGGGTTCCCCAATCATTCACGGAACATACACTCTCTGCACCTTTCAATGATCTTGATGCAGTCATCGAACTGACAGAAAATTTTCCTGATGAAATTGCAGCAATCGTGCTGGAACCGGTTGCGGGAAACATGGGCATGATACCTCCTGAACACGGATTCCTCCAGGGACTCAGAGAACTGTGTGACCGAGAGGGAATCCTTTTGATCTTTGACGAAGTGATGACCGGCTTTCGTGTCGACTTCTCCGGAGCCCAAGCACTTTTTCAGGTCATGCCCGATCTTAGTATCTTTGGGAAAGTGATTGGCGGAGGACTTCCAGTTGGGGCTTATGGGGGGCGAAGAGAAATCATGCTCCAGGTTGCTCCTGCTGGTCCTGTCTATCAGGCTGGCACGCTATCAGGAAACCCGATAGCCGTTTCAGCGGGTAAAACCATGCTGAAGATCTTAAAGGAGGAAGATCCCTATGCAGATTTGGGACGAAAAACGGCAACTCTCAATGAAGCCTTAAGCGATGCTGCAAAGAAAAAAGGAATTCCTTTGGAAACCTGCTCCATGGGAGGTATGTTCGGTTTTTTCTTCTCTGAAAAAAAGGTCAGAAACTATGAAGATGCATTGAAATGTAATCGTGATTACTTCATCACCTTCTTTAGAGAGGTATTGAGCAGGGGTATCTACTTAGCTCCTTCTCCCTTTGAATCATTATTTCTCTCTTCAAGTCATTCTGAGGCGGATCTTGATCAGACTATTGAAGCATTTCAACATGGATTGGCTGCCATCTAGACTTGGAATCCAAAAAAAGAAATCCACTACAAATATTTAAGTCGAGGGGAAAATTATTGTTTTATGTTTCCAGGTTTTTCACTTGGATGGGTGATTTCGCTGATACGGACACCAAACCTTTCGTTCACCACAACAACCTCCCCTCTTGCTATTAGTTGGTCTCCAATCAGGACTTCGACGGAATCTCCTGCAATTTTTTTGAATTCCACAATCGTATCTTTTTTCCAGGTCATTACGGTTTTCAGTGGAATTTCACTGCGTGCGACCTCAACCTGGATGGATTGAGGAACATCTTCCAGAAAATGCAACCTACCCGACGAAACAGAGACTGATTCCTCTTCGTTACTCATAAACAGGCTGTGTTTTGAATGTATTCAAAAAATGCCTTCCTTCAATAATCTTGCAAATCACTGAAATAGTGAGCCAAGATGGTGTTTCATTTAAAGTTGTTTTATATTGGTTGACATGAAGAAATAAAATCAAGGAGATTCATGTTCGGTTTAGGCATCTGGGAACTGCTGGTAATACTGGGTATTGTTGTTATCCTTTTCGGAGCAAAGCGACTTCCTATGATCGGAGAAGGTCTTGGAGGTATGATCACCAGTTTCAAAAAAGCGACAAAAAAAGAAAATAACGAAAGTCCTGCGGTTCAGGATACCGTTTCGATGGTTGAGGAGGGCAAGAAGGAAGCCAGTTGAATGGAAGTCATTTACCTTTTGGTTGAATGACCAAATTCATATCAACACCCAACTCTTTCAATCTTGCTACCACTGGAACCATTGCCCCATATCTGACCTCCTCATCGGCCTCAACATCAACAATCCATGGAGGTTTTTGTTTTTGAGTCCAAAGATCGACACTTTTTTTAAAAATCCCCTGGTTTTCCTCATTTAAACTGTCACCGATTCTGGTTTCCCCCACATAAACGACTCCTTCCTTGTCCAGAGTAATTCTCAGGGGTGTCTGAACCGGTTTCATTTTGTCCTGATTATAAGAATCCTTGGGCAAGTCAACTTTGATGACATGATTAATGATCGGTGCGGTGATCATGAAAATGATCAACAGCACCAGAAGCACATCAACAAAGGGAGTGACATTGATGTCACTCAAAGGTTCATTCTCTTGCCACTGTGAGTTGCCCATGCACTATCCATTCGATTCGGTTGGCAAGTTCCATACTGAAATCCCGCATATCATTCGCCTGTTTTCTGGCGGAATTCCGAAAGTGATTATAGGCCATCAAAGCCGGTATCGCTGCCAGTAATCCTGCAGCAGTCGCAATCAAAGCTTCAGAGATCCCTGGAGCAACAGCCGCCAGGCTCGTCACACCACTGGTTCCAATATTTTGGAACGAGCGGATGATCCCCAAAACAGTCCCAAAAAGTCCGATAAACGGAGCGGCACTGGAGATGGTTGCAAGCACATTCAATCTTTTTTCAATCAAAGCATATTGATCATTGAAAGCGCGCTCCATAACCCGCTCAAATTGAGTACTGATATAAGGAAGCATCGAGCCTGATACTGTCTGATCAGGATTCCGCTGAATACGTTGACTGACTCGAACCATCTCTTCAAATGCAAGACGGTACATTGGAGCAAAAGTCGAAAAGGGAAACTTCGGAATGCTCTCTTTGATTTGATTCAAAGAAGTTTCTTTCCGGAAAATCAGAAGGAATTCCTGATTTTGTTTATTTGCTTTTCTGAACTGGAGGGCTTTTAGGACAATGACTGCCCAGGAAAGAGATGACATAAGAAGCAAAATCACCAGCACAAGTATGCTGATGAAATTGCTGTCTTTGAGCGCCAGCCCAACGATGCCCTTGTCGTCAAGCAGCTCGTCTAACATTTTTGTAGGAGTAGGGGACCTTTGATTTGGTAGTTTATTAATTCACAACGCAGCATTAAAGCCTTGTGAACTCAACCCTTCGGTTTTTCTGCCAAGCCGTTTCGTTTTGTCCGAGTGCAACCGGTCGTTCTTCACCAAAACTCACTATTGAAAACTGTTCAGGACTTGCCCCCAATCTGAGCAGGTAATTCAAAACCGAACGTGCTCTTCTCTCACCGAGGGCTAAATTATACTCGTTTGTTCCTCTCTCATCACAATGACCTTCAAGTTGGACACGGATATCAGGATTATTGATCAACCATTCAAAATTCGATTGAATGATACTTGTAAACTCAGGCTTAATCTCACTCTTGTCATAATCAAAATAGACAATTCCCAATTCTTCAATAGGAACTGCTACTTCTTCTACCGGTGCAGCAATGATTGTGACGGCTTCCTTTGGAGCTTTCTTTTCAACAATTTTTTCTTTTACGATTCGAACTTTCTCGGGTGCGTCTGGTTCTCCTTTTTCAACTTTCGCAACTGCTTCTTCTGCCATTTGTTTTATTTCTTCTGCAACTGCCATTTCTTCTGCAGTTTCAGCAGCTTCTACTTTTGCAATCGCTTCTTCAAGCACCGCTCTGGCTTCCTGAACTTCACTTCGAAGTGGTTGTTCTTGTGTTACCACTTCAGGAACATCTTTAGGAGCTTCAACCTTTTTTACTTCAGCAGGCTTTTGAGACTCCACCACAGTCTGAGGGGCCTCTAATTTTTTCTGTGCAGGTGGCTGTTCAGTTTCAACTGCAGACGGTTCTGATTTAGCTTCTGCTTTGGGAGCTTCAACGATCTCAGCCTTTTTTTCCTCAACAGCTTCCTGTTCGGGTATTTTTTCTGCGATTGGTTCAGTTGCCTGTTCCTGAGTTTTGACTTCGGCTTGCTCAGTTTGTTTTACTTCGGATTCGGGTTCGGGAGCCTCAGGTTTTGGGCATCCGACCAAAAAGAATGCTAAAAATAAAACAATAAGTATGGTTGGGAGCGCTTTCATATGTTCCTCAGTAGTACGATGAGCTTGCAGAGAACCAAGTACATATTGGACTAGGCCTCTTTTTAAAATGTTGGAGAATAAGAAGTTAGTTAATAAATGTCATCAATAGATGATTATCATTGATCGTGAGATAAAGTCAATTGCAAAGGCAAATCCGTGGATTATCTCCGAACCTTCAAAATCACTAGCTGCGAAAACCGTGCCTTGTTTGAAAAAATAATTTCAGGGGTTTCCAAGAAAAAATCCCAAACCCTATCGAAAAAAGCATCAGGTAATAAAGTACATATTCTTGAATAGACCATGTCAGCTTAACTTCAATAACAGCCCATCCGCCAATTTTGTGGATTTCTTCCATCAGAGAAAACCATAACCGGATTCCCCATTCTGTTAATTGAAACACTTCTGATTCCAAAGGCCTAAAGGGAGGCGTTCCCAAATAGAAAAGGCTGATCAGTAAGGAAATTAGACAAAGCGGAAGGATAATCACCCCAAGCAGGGGCACCATCACCAGATTGAGCCAAAAGGTCTCCAGAGAAAGCCTCGAAAAAACATCGGAGATCAAGGGCCATATTCCAAACATCACTGAACCGGTCATTAAAAGACTGGATAAGCAATACTTTGAAAGTTTTATAGTTGAGGAATCAGATTTTCTGAAGGTTGGATGAATAGGAAGAAAAATCAGAATTGAAAAAACCGCCATGAAGGAGAGTTGAAATGAAAGATCATAAAGCATCACCGGTTTTGCGATTAAAAACATAAAACTGGTTAAACACAAAGAAAACAACGGAACCTGGACCAGACCCAGCAGGTTTCCAAAAACCAATAGACTGAGCATGGTAGCCGCCCTCAACGCAGGGATAGGCCATTCCAACAGAAAAATATAAAGCCAGAGAACTGATAAAGCGGTCAATTGCACCATAGTATGCAAATGAACCCATTCCATAAGTTTCAAGGAAAGTCCAAAAAGTTTTTTCAAAAAAAAGTATATGATCCCATAGATGAGCGCGATGTGGAGACCACTGATGGCGAGCAGGTGAGCCATACCTGTTTGCTGAAAAAGCCTGGCAGAAGTCGAAAAAGATCTTCGCTTGGCTAAGGTCAAGGGAAGGTAAATCGAAAGAATATCGTCTGGCAAATAAAATGCGGCACGATCCTGAAGAAGCAAAACTACTCGATTCCTAAATCTTTGAATTGTACTCAGAACTTTGTTGGGAGGACTGACACCCCACTGCTTGAGTTCCAATTTCCAGCGGGATCCTAAATCCTGGTGGTCCTGGATTCTCCCATAGAGGTTAATATTTCTCTCCCGATACAAGTTCAATCGTTTGAACTTGCTGCCTGGAAGAGCAATTTCCAACTCTTCAACATCGATTTGTCCTTCATAATGACTTAAATGGACCTGAACCAGGATGAGTTCTGACTGCTCCAAGTCATAACCACGAATTTTACCTTCAATCCAGATTAACTCATTTTGCTGTTTCAGGGTTTCTATCCAATTGCCAAAACGTGGAACCTGGATCAAGAAAATTCCAACCATGAATCCAAGCCCCAAAAGGCTGATAAGGAGCATCAAAGGCTGCCCATTTTTCGAGGACCATAACCCAAATCCAAGAATTCCCAGGACAATCCATTTCAGATCAAGGTCACGTTTTATGAGGAAAAAATAAATGACTCCCAGAAACAACAAGCACCCAAATAGTACAGATAATACTTTAAGAAGATTTGGAGAAAAAGATGGATGCTTGGGGATTAAAATGAAATGCATCCCAAAATGATAAGCTATTTGAACTCAGAAGGATTTCCTGAATTCAGAAAATTACCTTCCCTAAATGATTCTTAAAAAGAACCGATTGTCTTGATTACCCTTTGTTATTGGTGAACCAATCATCAAGAAGATTTTCTGCACAGATAGAGGGAAGTTTGTTTTGTGAGATGATCTCTTCTTCCAAGATTTCTATTTTTTCCTGAATCCCCGGTTGATGATGGAAACGCTGTTGGAGTTCCTCATCAACGAGCATTCTCAGCCATTGCTTTTGTTGATTCTGACGGTTTTCAATCCAGTGACCATTTTTATGCAACAGTTCTCTTTTTTCAAAAATCCTTTCATAAACTTCCACCAATCCCTCACGGTTCAATGCACTGCAGCATAAAAAATCCGGACTTCCAAAATTTTGAGCTTCAATCGTGTAATTTTTTGCACCTTGAAAATCCCGCAGAGATTTCTCTGCATCCTTCTTTAAATGACCATCGGCTTTGTTGATCAAAACCAAATCTGCCATTTCAAGAATTCCTTTTTTGATCCCCTGGAGTTCATCACCGGCATTTGGGAGCAGAAGGAGCACAAACAAATCCACCATCGAAGCCGCCTCGATTTCAGATTGCCCTACTCCAACTGTTTCAACAAGAATCGTATCAAAACCTGCTGCTTCACAAATTGCAACAGCCTCCCGAGAACGTCTAGCTACGCCTCCCAAATGGGTCTGACTTGGAGATGGTCTGATATAAGCGTTTGGTTCCCGCGCCAACCTTTCCATTCTGGTTTTATCACCCAGGATAGAACCTCCTGACCTAATTGAACTGGGATCGACTGCCAGTACGGCTACCCTTAAACCCATTCCTGTAAGATAGGTCCCGAAGCTTTCAATAAAAGTCGATTTACCTACCCCAGGAGTTCCGGATAGTCCTACACGAATGGCTTTTCTATCAGATGACCTAAGATGATCCATCAATTCCATAGCTTGGATCCGATGATCATCTCTCGAGCTTTCAATTAATGTAATAGCCTGAGATAATGCTCGACGATCCGCATTCATCACACTTTTAGCTAATTCGGCAATATTTTCCATACCGTCCATCACACAAAAGATTTATAGTGCCACCTGTTGACCTTTACAGCAAATTTTTGCCTAGATGAAGCTACAACTAGAACAAGTTATAAAATATCTTTGATGGAACAAGAGTATTGAGAATTATCTTAACAATTTGCTTTCTCGTGGTGTTCCTCTCACCAGGATACTCATATAGCAAGGCACAGCAGAATATTTTTGATGTATATATACTTGGCCTAAAACTGGGCAGACTTAATTACGCTGTTGAATTAAAAGATAATTTATATAGTGCGGCAGGTAATTTGCGTTCAACAGGCATATTTTCTGTAGTTTCTAAATATAAATTTGAAGCATCATCACAAGGCAAGGTCGAAAATGGGTTGTTCAAACCAAAATACTATTCCGAGAAATCAGACACTGGCAGACGAAAAGAAGAAAAGACATTGCTATATTCCCGATCTAGTATTGAGCTGAAGACAAAAAAAATTCCAAAACCTTATTGGCAGGACCCTAATGAACAATTGGATACGCTCGATCCGATGAGCGCGATAATTTTTATTCTGAAAGATCAAAAAAGAACAAATATATGTGCACAAGATTTCGCGATGTTTGATGGTATAAGGCGCGTTAAAATAAAATTTACCCACGGTGAAGAGACATCTGATGGTCATTTAAATTGCCATGGTATTTATACGCGAATGGGAGGTTATTCAGCCAAAGAATTGAAAGATGGGAGAAATTTTCCCTTTAATGTGAAATACGAGTATCAAAACGAATTTTACAAGGTCATCTCTTTTCAAATTGAAACAAACCGTGGGCGCGCCAAATTTGTTCGCAGATAAACCGTGAAATATCTACTCCCGATACATGATGTTATAAAACAATTGCAGGAAGCTATTTTGGTAGAGAACCGCGCTGTTATTGTGGCTCCTCCTGGAGCAGGGAAAACAACCATTGTTCCTTTGAGTTTGCTTGAGAGCCCAAATGTAAATGGGCAAATAATAATTTTAGAACCTAGAAGACTTGCGGCACGTGCGGCTGCAAGTCAAATGGCGTCGTTACTTAATGAAAAGGTCGGAGAAACTGTTGGCTTTCAGATTAAAGGACTCAACAAAGTAAGTAAGCAAACCCGCATCGTGGTTGTAACTGAAGGCATTTTAATAAGAATGATTCAATCCGATCCAAGTTTATCCAAAGTTGGTTGTATTATTTTTGATGAATTCCACGAAAGATCTATTAATGCTGACTTGGGCCTCGCGCTGAGCCTACAAGTCGCGGAAGTTTTGAGGAATGACTTAAAGATATTAGTTATGTCTGCGACGTTAGATGTCGCACCCGTTTCTAAAATATTAGACACAAATGCTCCAATTTTATCTGATGGGCGAGCTTATAACGTAAAATGTAATTACTTGTCTCGCCCGAAATCAAAAGATGACAATTTGTGGGAAAATTTCTCCGAACTTGTCTACGATGCTTTTAAAATGACAGACGGAGGTATCCTTGCATTTCTGCCTGGGGAAGCTGAAATAAGAACAATAGAAAAGCTACTAAAGAAAAAGTTGCCTAAAACGGCGTTAATAATGCCACTGTACGGATC
>LNZD02000277.1 GCA_001469005.2 SAR324 cluster bacterium lautmerah10 | reverse complement strand
GGAGTGGCAGTTAATGGAAAGTAATCCTTGTTCAAAAATTAAGAAGTTTAAGGAACCTGAAGGAAGAACAAGATATCTACATAATATCAGGGATGAGCTAGCTCTTCTGCTGAACCCTTTGAAACACAAGGCTTACCTGGGTTCAGATGTTCATCCAAGTGTTATGAATTAGTTCCTTCAAGAGATATCTTCCTCAACAATTACAGTACTTATTTTTTGAATAGCTTCACGAAGGTGAGCAGAATTCAAATGAGTATATCTCATTGTCATCTGAATTGTTTTGTGCCCAAGAATCCTTGAGATTGTTTGTATTGGCACACCAGACATAGCCAAATATGAAGCTGTTGTATGCCTTAAGTCATGAAAACGGAAGTCTTCAACTTTTGCTATTTTTAGAGCATTTGTGAAGGCTACTCTTATACATCTTGGGCGAGCTCTATCTCTCTCACTGTGAAATAAGAAGTCATCTGCAACTAATTTTTCTCTATCAATCTTCAGTTGAAATTTTTTAAGTAAAGCTGCTGATATTGGAATTATTCTTTTGTTGTCATTTTTTGTTTCATAGATATTAATCCAACCATTATCAAAGTCGATTTGCCTTATCCTAATCGTAAGAATTTCATTTTTTCGCATACCACTAGAAATTGCTAATTCAACAACAAGTAGTAAATCTTTGTTTCTAGACATTTTACAAGCATCAAGAAGTCTTCTTCTCTCTTCATTAGATAGATATCTTGTTCTTCCTTCAGGTTCCTTAAACTTCTTAATTTTTGAACAAGGATTACTTTCCATTAACTGCCACTCCCTTACTGCTGTAGTGAATAAGGAACTCAGAACCGCTGTATAGCGATTTACTCTGGATTTAGATATTCGACGATTCCTTAGAAGATAGTTTCTAAGATGATCAATCGTTGATGGAGAAATGTCCTTAATGTTAATCTCGCCAATTTGTTCGGACCACCAAAATAAAATTCTTCGGTATTCTTCCGATGCTTTCAAAATTGGTAATCTTTCAGCTGTAAATTTCTTAATAAGGTCTTTTAAGAGGTATTTCCTTCCTAACTTAGAGTAATTTAGAGGATCTTTGGTTAACCAAATCTCCTTTTCAAATATAAATCTTTCAGCTTCCTTAAGCTCCTTAAATGTAGCTGTAATCTCAGGAAGGTTTTTAAGTCTCACCCTCACTGTATACCTTTGGAAGGAAGTCGATGTGGGTTTTAGGGGTTGAGGACTTTGAAACGGAGGTTGAGGGAAACAGGATTTTCTGCCGGATTTCCCCACATCAGGCAATAGTATCCAGTGTCCTGTTTGGGTGAAAACCGGTTCTGGAAGTTTTGCATCATGTTCGGAGAAACCTCATAGATCGTTTCACCCTTGAGGTGATAGTGCAGGTTGAACTCCAGTTCTTTTTCGGCCTCAAAATCATATTCCAGGATTTTATTTTTTTGCAGGCTGAGACACGTTTCGTAGCCCTGTCCCGAGGGAATCTTGACGACGAGTTCGTCACTGGTTTCCCGGGTCAGGTTGTGGGGCATCTGTCCTTCATAATATTCTTCCGCATAATAGGCGATCACGAAAAGAATGACCGAGGCAACCAGGAAAGAATAAAAGTAACGTTTAAAAACATCCATTGGAATTAAAGGGGAAACTTTTTCAAAAAATCATCGAGGAAAAGATCGAGTCGACTGTTGACTCCATTGGAAACCACCAGTTTCGCGAATTGTTTGGTCGGCAAGACGTGGGTCAGGTACGCCGGCCGGACAAAGGTCAGATACTGTTGGATGCTGTATTGGGCACTCAAACCGTGTTCGCTCATATCCCTGAGACAACGTCGACAGACCGTCACATCGGGAGGGCTTTCGAGGAAGAAGGAATAACTGAGCATCGAACGGATGCTGGCATGCATGAGCACATAAAGTCCTTCGATGATCAGATAATCCCCTGGAACGATTTTCACGTATTCCTTGGTCCGTTTCGCAGGAACGTAATCAAATTGCGGCATCCGAACCGGATTCCCTGCAGCCAGTTCATTCAATGCTTTATGAAAAAGCCTGAAATCCAAAGCCTGGGGTGAATCAAAATCGTACTTTTCGGCGGGAATATCATCCGGTTTGTCAAAATAATATTGATCCATGGGAAGCACCACCGACTTCGGCAGGCGTTCCCCAAGCATCTTCGTGAAGAGCGTTTTGCCCATCCCCGAACCTCCCGCGACGGCAATGATTTTCATGAAGTCTCCAGATTGGGCCAGGGTTCTTCGATCATCCCGTCCAGGGCCGAGCACATCTGCCCTACAAGATCATTTTTGAAATACGGGATAAAACCAAGCACGGATGCCTCTGCCTTTTCTTCGAGGGTCAGCCACTGGTATTGGATCAGTTCCCGGTCCCGGCAGCCTTTGGAATTATTGATCAAGATTTTCACGGATAATCCGCTTTGCTGCAAGAGATGGAGGGAGAGAAGTGAAAGTTCTAAATCTTCTGCTCCGATTCCACATATCCATATCAATTGCGGATGCCACATCTGTAGGGTTTCCAGCCAGTTTCGTGATTCCACAAAGGGGGTCAACAATCCCGGTGGGCCTTCCACCAGTATTCGCGGATAGAGGCTGCCCAGTTCATTGATCCGGGTTTCCAGTAATTTCAAATCGATTGCGATCCCGTCGCGTTCTGCGGCAAGTTGTGGCGGCAGGGATTCGTTAAGAAGGTAGGGATTGATGAGACTGACATGCTCAGGCATGCCTCCGGTTTCCTGAAAACATTCTGCGTCGGAAGCCTGATCCTGTGACTGGTAATCGATGTCACCGACATCCACCGGTTTGCAGGCCCCGATCGGCGTTCCCCGTTTACGGGCCAGTTGGAGCATTCCGAGGATGACCTGTGTCTTTCCGGAACCGGCTGTTCCGCAAACACAGGTCAGAGTGTTCATTGCTCCTCGGCTCCGACGAAGATCATTTTCTGGCGCAGTGCATCGAGTTTCCGGGTTTCCTGGCTTTGAATTTCCTGGGAGATATCCCTCACGCTGAGGTATCGGTCACGCGGAACAAAACGTCGGCGTTCCTCCTTTTCACGCCTTAATTTTTCCTGCTCCAGGAATTCCCAGACCACGATCGTCTTTCCTTTCCGGGTGATGGTGATATCGCGGATGTCTTCCTGGGAAAATCCTGAATCCTGTGCGGCTTTGAGCAGGGTCTGCATTTCCTTGACAAATTTATCATGTTCCTTGCGGGCCTCGAGTTCTTTTTCATCGAGTTCTTCCATGGCCTGGGCCCGGACAGAAGCAGGTTCAAACAACCCGGCGCATGGTGCAAGAACGAAACTCAGCATCAGGGTTAGGGTTAAGATCGACTGTTTCATCTTCCTGTGTATGAAAAATGCATTGGCAAGATGCTTATGAAAACAAATCCGTTCATGCAAAGCACGAGCAAAAATTCACA
>LNZD02000276.1 GCA_001469005.2 SAR324 cluster bacterium lautmerah10 | reverse complement strand
ATAATCTCAACCCGGAAGACGATCTCGAGTTTCATCTCGAAATGAATGCCTGGCTGGCTCTCAGTTTTATTGAAAATCCACGTGCTACAGATCAGGATGAAAAAATCATCCGGGATATCATCCGTTATTTTTCAGCCATCGATGTGCGGCTGGAGGACCACCTCTGGGACAGCAAAGACTGGTATTTCTCCGACCGATACGTCCCCTACCTGACTGCCTTTCAAAAGTTGAAAAAGCGCTGAAGTCCTGCGGTATTTCTTAAAAACTCCCTTTTTTTCACCAATTTGATTTTTTTTGCATTAGAGTTGTTTTCAAAATCACGAACTTTTGAAAATATTTATTCATGAAACTGATTCACGTCACCGATACCCATCTGATTCATCCGGGGAAGACACTCCATGGACTGGATCCTGAAGTCAGGTTTGAAGCCTGTATGGAGGATATCATCCTCAATCATTCGGATGCCGACTGCCTTCTCATCACAGGAGACCTTGCGGATAAAGGGGAAGCATCCGCCTATGAGTTGATGGCAAAGTCTTTAAAACAATACCCCGTCCCGGCTTACCTGGTGCTTGGGAATCATGATGACAGGGAGGTGTTCGCAAAATATTTTCCGCGTATTGAACTTGATGAAAACGGTTTCGTTCAATACGAAGTCAAGACTCCGGAAGGCATTTTTTTGATCCTGGACACTTTGGAAAAAGGAACCGACTCAGGAGTATTTTGTGAGAAACGCCTAAAATGGCTGAAGAAAAAATTAGAAGAACATGAGGATCAAACGATTTATTTATTCATGCATCATCCTCCGTTTGATTTGCATTTTCCCTGTATTGACAGGATAGGTCTTAAGGATAAAGAGGGATTTCATCAGGTCATACAAAACCACATGCATTCCATCCGCCATCTCTTTTTTGGTCATGCCCATCGGCCCTTGAGTGGAAATTGGCAGGGAATTTCATTCTCGTCTCTCCGTGGTACCAACCATCAGGTAAAACTTGATTTCAACAGTCAGGTCATTACTGCTTTGGACGAACCTCCTGAGTACTCTGTGGTTTTCATGACTGAGGAGTCAGTGGTGGTCCATTCTCATTCCTACCCTTTGTAAACAATTATCGGCTTTCAGTCGAAACACATCTCACATGTTAATCTCGGCAACCATCTATTCGGTCCTTTGTTTGTTTGTCACGGGATTATTCGATTTGGTACTCAAACTCTATTCAAACAAAGGATATTCGCTTGGAAAACTGATTTTTGGTGTGGGGTTGATCTGGGGGTTTCTGCAGTGGGTCAACATGGAGTTCAACAGCAAATCACTGGATTTTAGTGCACCTACGCTTTTCTATGGGACCTGTGCCGCAGTATCCGTGACGGTCTCAAACATTCTTTTGCTCAAATCGATGGAGCAATTACCGATCAGTGCGGTTTCCACCATTTACCGGCTCAATACCGTCCCCTTGGTGGTTTTTGCTTATATTTTTTTGCATGAGGAAATCACCTTCTTCAGATTCATCGGAATTGGTTTCGGCCTGCTCACGGTATTCTTACTTTATCAAGGAAATTCAAACCAAAACGGACTGAATGTAAAACAGAGAAATTATATTCTGATCATCGTTAGCGCCTGTTTTTTAAGAGCATTTTATGGACTTTTCACCAAGGCTGGAGTGAACGAGGGGGCTGACATCGAAACAATGATTTTTTTTGGTGCCATCGGGTGGATCATCGGGGGGATGGGACTCATTGTTTTTCAGCGGAGAAATTGGCTGTTTTTAGGAAATGAGCTGAAATTTGTAATCGTTGCCGGATTGCTGGTTTATGCCATCATCTGGCTGTTGACCAACGCTTTGATGATAGGAGATGCCACTCTGATCATACCGGTAACGAATATGGGATTTGTTGCGGCATTCGTTTACTCCGTTTTGCTTCGGATGGAATCAATGAACCTGAAAAAAAGTTTTGCCATCATTGCTGCGTGTCTGGCGGTTTATTTCATCACAGCAACCGGATGAGTGGTGGAAATCCGGAATTTCGGAGCATTGATTTTGTTCCTCAGATCCTCCTCCGAATCGTATTTTAAATCGGTGATTCCGGATGATTCTCTCTCAATGGATCTTCTTCTTCAGCGATCAAAATTTTCACTTTCTTTGATGCCGGCAGTCTCGGGATTATGGACTGTTCAGCTTAGGCATGTGAACTTCCAGGATTTCTGTGTTTTCTGAGACCTTCCCAAAAGAGTAGTTCAGTCCCGGGGGGATGGAGGCCGAGTCGCCTTCATTGAATGGGGAGGATCCTTGCTCTTCAAGATTCAGTTCCATAGAACCCTTGAGGACAAAATAGAAGAGCAGTTCTCCCTGGTGGCTTCGGGTAAAATTAGATTTGTTGTTCTCAGGCCTCAAAACCCGAACCTTTGCGATTCCCCGGGTGGCAGAACCAATCCCGGTATCTCGGAATAAACCTCCGGAAGGATGTTTCTCCCAAGCCGTTTGTTCTCCCTGGAAAAAAAGAAACCGCTGTCCCGAAAAGTTGCGGGAAGGATCCGTCTTGGAGTTGGGCAGTTCAAGCAAATGATCGGTATAGGTTTCATGTTCGGCAGGACAACTGACCTCAATCACTTCCAGACCATCGGAACACTCGAGCACCTGATGCCGGATGTGAGGGGGTTGGAGCACACAGTCCCCTGAATTCATCAAGAATGAAGAACCTTGATCCTCATACACAACTTTGACCCAACCCTTGTAACAGAAGATCATTTGAAAGTGGATTTTATGGTGGTGGACATAATCCGGAACCGGTCCTCCTTCAGGTATTCGGATGTGTGAGACGATGAATCGGCCTCCGTGCCGGTCAGGGATCAGGTCACGGTACTGCATGCCTGCCCTTCCGGTGTGCCATTTCGAACCACCTTCACCAAGATTCAAAACCAGACTTGGTTCCAGTTCAGGAATGACCAAGGGTGGGTTTGCTTCGGTAAAGACCAAACGGGTCCCATTGGGAGCCACAGTTTCCTGCTTCTCGATTCCCGGATTTTGAAGGCCATCACATGACAACCTCAGGCAGCCCGGAGGCCCTTCATACCTTGATTCAAAACGCAGCCGTATTCCATGCCCCGTCATCAGGGCTGTATGGGGAGCATCCGCAGGAAAAATGGAAAGCAAACGGAATCCCAGTTTTTCGCTGAAAAAGTCTAAAGT
>LNZD02000275.1 GCA_001469005.2 SAR324 cluster bacterium lautmerah10 | reverse complement strand
TCATTCAATCGATAGGAGATTTATGAACCACTATGCAAAATGGTTAGTATCCGTTTTCCTGATGGGATTTATCTCCGCTACAGCACTAGCTGCTGGCGGAGGCGGAAACACGGAAGGAGCCCCTTTTCCAGTCCCACTGAGCTGTTACAGTGAAGACGCCGGCAGTGAGGAATTTCTGTCTGCACGCTGTGACAAAATTGACGGCATCGAGAATTACCGTGACCCGGAAGGTGCAGGGATTGGTGGAATCCTATCCCACAGAATCAGCGCTAATCCTTTCAACCTGATTGGTTCATTGATCTTCCTGTTGGCCATTCTCCATACTTTTATGGCCAATAAACTCACCGCGATGGCACATGAAGTTCATCATGAACACGATCATCGAATGAAGGAAGAGGGAAAAACAGAAGATGAAATTTCCCATGATATTCCCCTGAAAGCTGAAATTCTCCATTTTCTTGGAGAAGTCGAAGCCATTTTTGGCATTTGGGTGATTGCGCTACTTTTTGTCGTTATGGGCTATTACGACTGGGCGACTTTCAAAAATTACATTGTTTATGACAGGGTCTATATCGAACCATTGTTCGTGGTTGTGATCATGGCCATTGCCTCCTCGAGGCCTGTGGTGAAATTTTCTGAAAAGTTGCTAGGAATGTTCGCTGGACTTGGCGGAGGTTCCCCTGCTGCCTGGTGGTTTTCCATCCTGATGATTGCCCCCCTGCTGGGTTCTTTCATCACAGAACCTGCGGCCATCACCATTGCAGCACTTCTACTGGCCAACCAATTCTATAAATATAAGCCTTCCAGTGGTTTTGCCTACGCCACCATCGGCCTGCTTTTCGTCAATATTTCTGTCGGAGGAACCATCACTCATTTTGCCGCTCCACCGGTGTTGATGGTTGCAGCCCCCTGGGAATGGGGAATGGCATTCATGGCAACGAATTACGGCTGGAAAGCTGCCCTCGGTATCTTGATTTCCAACATTCTTTACTTTATGGCTTTCAAGGGTCAATTTGCTCAAATGGGCCAGCAAAATTCAGAAGATGATGGGCCTAAACTTAAACCGAGGCAAATGAGTCACGAGGAGTTTGATGCCATGTGGCAGGAAAGAGACACTGCAATTCCTGCATGGATTACAGTGGTTCATCTACTGTTTCTTGCCTGGACCGTTTTCAATGCCCACTATCCACCTCTTTTCATCGGTGGATTTTTATTCTTTTTGGGATTCTGTACAATCACAGGAACCCATCAGAATAAAATCGAGCTGAAGAGCCCAATCTTAGTCGGATTATTCCTCGCTGGTCTGATAACTCACGGAGGTGTTCAAGGATGGTGGATCGCACCTGTCTTAGGTTCCCTGGGTGATTTACCGTTGATGCTGATGGCGACCATTCTAACCGCTTTCAATGACAACGCCGCCATCACCTACCTGGCCACCCTTGTACCAGGACTTGCACTGACTTCCAAATATGCGGTTGTTGCTGGTGCAGTGACCGGAGGAGGTCTGACGGTTATTGCCAATGCGCCTAATCCTGCAGGCCAATCGATTCTGGGCCGATTTTTTGAAGGCGGAGTCAATCCTGGAAAACTGGCGATGGGAGCCCTCATACCCACCATCATCATGGGGATATGCTTCATGGCTATTCCAACCCTCTGATTGATCATTTCTAGCGGCTCCAACAGGAGCCGCTTCTTGATTTACAAAAGAAACTTTAAAATTTAAAACACAAAATTAACTTGCAGTAAAATCTACAAAAGATTACTAATTGCAGTTGATTTAAAGATATTTTATTTCAATCCAATCAAATCGTATTCATTACTAAGGCGTTGAGAGGGAGGGGCTCTAAGTCTTAGAATTTTTTTTTCACACCGGGATTATTAATTTAATCCTTTTTTCTAAAATCTAATCGGAGCAATGCTGATCCCATGAAATTGAATATTCGATATTGGGCTGTTCCAGCCATTCTGGTTCTCTTTGGTCTACCTGCCTATGCTGGCGGAGGCGGAGGGGGCGATAGTCTCATCGAGCCTCTGGGCGCGATGCTTTTGGCAGCCACCATCGTGGCCATCATCCTCAGTTATGCCAAGCAGGCAAGTCTCTTTGCCTTCATCATCATCGGTGTTTGTGGAGGGCTTTTTGGTTTGAAAGAGATCATTAACACCAATGTAATGACTGCATTTGTTGATGTGGGTATCACCCTTCTGCTTTTCATGGCAGGAATGGAGGTTGATATTCCCGGTCTGATCAAGCGTTGGAAGTTATTGTTGATCAACGGATTCGGACAAATCATCGGACTCTTCCTCATTAGCATTGGGTTCGGTGTGGCCTACATGGGAATCAGCGAAGATTACATGACCAGTGTCGGTCTCCCGGCTGAAAACGCAGGTGCGGCCTTGATGTACTTTGCTCTCTGCTTGACCTTGTCGTCTACCATTCTTGTAATCGGAACCCTGAAGAATACCGGACAAATTTCAGAGGAACATGGTCAGGTTGCACTTGGTCTGATGGTCCTCCAGGACATTGTGGCGGTTGTAGGATTGGCGATTCTAGGCAGCCTCAAGCCACCTCCTCCCGGTGCAGAACCGCCGAATCTTGGGGTCGAAGTAGGAATGATTTTCCTCAAGATGTTCATACTGGCGATTATTTTATTCTTTGTTACCAAATACATCCTTAATCCACTCTTCAAATTCTTTGCTCGGTCTTCAGAACTCCTATTTATAGGAACTCTGGGCTACGGGATGGGAGTGGCAGGTCTTTGTGAGGTCGTTCACTTCTCATCAGGTATCGGTGCCTTCTTCGCAGGTGCCACCCTTGCCGCCCTGCCTTATCGCCATGAAATTGAAGACAAGGTCGAGCCTCTCAAGGCATTCGGGGTCATTCTTTTCTTCATCGGACTGGGATTTGACATATCCGCACTGAAAGTCGAACAAATTTTCGGTGGACTGGTCGATGGGATTATCCTGGCGGTTATGATCGTTGTACTCACCATTCCATTGATGATTGTTCTTGGTTATTTAAGTCGACTCAAAGGGAAGCAATCATTTCTGATGGGAGCAATCATCAATCAAAGTTCCGAATTTTCTTTGATGCTTGCGGTGCTTTGTCTTCAATACAAACTGTTTGATCCACACCTCTTCATCGTAATCACGATTGTTGTTCTTGTTACATTCTTCCTATCATCCCTGGGTCATCAATTCATGGATCAAATGTACGGGGCATTATCAAAGTCCCTTGCATTCATGGATAAACGTGCCCCTTCATCTGAAGAGGAAGGTGGAGATGAGTTTGAGATGGAAAATCATGTGGTATTGATGGAATACAATGAACTCTCCACTGAGATCGCTGATTTTTACTCAGAACGTGGACAAAAGGTTCTGCTCCTGGATCTTGATCCGGACATCACGGAATACTTTGAAAGTCAGCACGGTCACAGCAACATTCACGCACATTATGCGAATATGCAGGACCCGGATGTCTGGGAGCACATGGAATTCCACAAAGCAAAAGTGGTTATTTCATGCATGGATGCCGGACAGGAGGCTGAGTTGGCAATGGCCAGATGGCTCAAAAAACATGCGCCTGAAGTACCCTTCCTGGCTGCAACCTCATCCCATGAAGAGTCTCTTGAACTCTATGACGCTGGAGCACGTTATGTGATTCAGACAGAATTTCTGGCAGCGCGGGGATTCAGGGAAATTCTTGACGGTGAGATGGGTAAATCTGATAAGGATGCCTTCCGCGACTTAGGCCAGACCCATCGAGAAGAAACAAAAAAATTGCAGGAAGGTCTTGGTGAAATTTTTGCCAAAGCCTAAAATCAAGAATTCATTAACGACGGAAACCACAATGAATAAATCAATCTTTTACAGATTCGCGGTTACCCTGGCATTTGGCCTGTTGGCCGCAATGCCGGTCTATGCTGGAGGTGGTGGCTGGTTGATCAAGCCATTAGGTTTGATGCTTGGCGGTGCCATGGTCATCACAATCATCCTTACCTGGCTTAAGCAAGCCAACATCCTGTCATTCATCATCATGGGTATTGTGATGGGACTGGCCTTGGGGCTCCAAACTTCGGGGTTGGCCGATCATGAGTCACATTATCCTGGAATGGCCTCAATCCTCTCTGGATTCCAGGAAATTGGAATCATCCTGGTGATGTTCATGGCCGGGGTTAATTTTAATCTCAAGGATATCACCAAGCGTCTGGGATTCATCATCTCCAATGGAGTAGGATTCATTGGTCTCGGGCTTTTGTTCTTTTACTGGGCGGCAACGCGTTTTGCCGGAACCGAAGGTTTCAGTGAAAGCATTTTCTTCGCCCTCTGCCTGGTGGTTCCATCCAGTTTTCTGGTCAGTGCATCGCTGCAATACCGGGAAGACGAAGATTCTCTGCATGGACAGATTGCCACCGGTACCACGGTGATCGGGACTCTATTGGCAGTGGTACTCCTGGCAAAACTGCAAGCCACCGGAGGCCTGGATTCAGGAGCCAGTTCTGCAGTATCAAATCTTTGGTTAACTGAGCAGATTCTACTTTTAGTAGTTATAGTAATGCTCATCTCAAAATTTATTCTTGAGCCAGTTGTCCGTTATTTGCTTCGCTCCTCAGAACTGCTTTTCATCAGCGCTGTTGGGTACTGCATGGGGATTGCTGCAATTTGCGGAGCCCTTGGAATCTCACCGGAAGCCGGAGCTTTTTTCGCAGGTATCTCACTCGGTTCCTTGCCTTACCGGCTAGATATCGAAGACAAGGTCGGCCCACTAAAATCTTTTGGAGCGATTCTGCTTTTCCTGACCCTTGGTGTGAATATGTCAGACCTGGACGGCTCGCTCTACAGTAACAATGTTGGTGTGATCATCACTCTGACTTTACTGGTTGTCATTATTAAACCAATCATTGTGATCATCACCGGATCATTGACAAACATCAAAAGCCGTACCGCCTTTCTTGGTGGAGTAACGACCAATCAGGCCTCTGAAATTACGATCATCATTGCCCTGCTGGCGTGGAAGGCAGGAGTTTTCAGTGATGAAATCTTTGCCATCCTGATTTCGGTTTCACTCCTCTCTTTCATCCTTTCCGCACTTGGACAATGGGCTCAGTTCTCATTATTCAACGGATTCAAAGGAATGCTCCATTTCATGGACCGCAATCCATCAGCCTTTGAAATTACAAGGGATCATGGCATGGAAATGAAAGACCATGTTGTTCTCTTGGCATACAACGAAGTGTCTTATGAAGTTGCGGAATACTATCAGCAAAAAGGTGAGAAAGTTTTGATGATCGATACTGATCCTGAAATCATCCGACACTTTCAGGCACAGAAGGAATCCAACATTGTTCCTCTCTACGCCGATATCATGGACAGTTCCATCTGGTCAGAATTTAAGTTCGATCAGGCAAAGCTTGTGGTCTCCTGTAGAGGATTATTGCAGATGAATATTGAACTCTCTGATTTTCTCCGACAGAAATCTCCCGACCTTCCTTTTGTGGCGGTTACTACATCCCATGAAGACGCTCTGGAACTTTATGACAACAACGTCAGGTATGTTGTTCAGACGGACTACATGGCATCCAAGTCCTTCCGGGATGTTTTTGCCAAGGAAATTGATAAGCCAGGAGCAGAGTCCTTTGGAGATTCAGGTTCTCAGCACTGGAAAGATACCCGTGCAATCCGGGACAATCTCGGTGAAATTTTCAAACTCGTCTAGGCATCTTGTTGGGTGCCTGAATCTTCAGGCACCCCTCCAACCATCCTTCCATTTCAAAAGTCCTCTAAAAACGACCGCATCAAGGTCATGAAAGCAGGCAAACTTCTAAACAGAACCATCTTCACTGTTTTAAGCCTGCACTTGATTTCAGCCTGTCAAACTGGAAGAAATCCTGAACGGGTCACAGAAAAACCAACCATAGCCAGTTATTATCAAAGGGCTGACTGGGAGGGTATGATTCCTCCATCTCCTCCTATCCCGATTCCGGTGCCAAATATTGAGTGCCGTGAGAAAACGGTAACCCTGCCTCCAGGAACCCTGACTCATCCCAAATACAAATACCTCAACATCAATATCTGCCGCAGGGTTAGGCCTCCGTATACCGATGAAGACAAAAGAGACAAACTGACACTCTGAAGTCACATCACTGGGAAAAGCGTTTTTTAACCTCTGGACAAATTTTAAGACGAGAGAATTACCGGTAGGGGTTCACTGGAATTACTTTTCCAATCTTCCAGAAGCTCATCAATCGTATGACCTGAAACCGGATGAGTCCATTGCGGACTGATTTCTTGGAGAGGCATCAACACGAAAGCACGCTTCTCCATCTCAGGATGCGGAATTTTGAGAATAGGACTGTCGATTGTTTGTTGGCCATAAGAAATGATGTCGATATCAATGGTCCTCGGTCCCCAACGCTGTTCACGGATACGCCCAAGACGTTTTTCAATGGCTTGGCACTCCATCAACAATTCTTCTGCTTCAAGCTGGGTGATTCCACAAACCAGTTGATTCAAATAATCAGGTTGGGCCATTCCAAGAAGTGGCGAGCTTTTTAAGATTGAAGAGCATTTCATCTTTTCCAGGGGAAGTTTTCTCAGTGCTTCTCTTGCTTTTTCAAGAAAATTTTCAGGATTTCCAAGGTTGCTTCCCAAGGCAATGTGGACTGGTATTTCATTCGAGGTCATTTGGTCTTTGCTTGAGAGTTTTTGGTCTTTCTAAGATTCTCAAAGTATTCTGACTTTCTGTTAGAAACAAAAACATTTCATTTTCGATCTCTTGTCAGTTTATGACAAATTTTCTACTCCAACTCGATATTCTATTCTCGCGGTCAAACACGTTTCCGGGAGATAAGCAGGGTGCAAAACGTTTCCCATTCCTATTTCCGGAGGACCTATGCACAAAAAAGCAAAATGGCTCATTTCAACCCTGCTCACCTTGATTACTCCTGCAGCATTAAAATCCCAAAGCCCAGAAGGGCAAAACCCCCATGGTATTTCGATAGAAAGTCTCTGCAGTAAACCGAATCAGCAACAGATAGAGATGTTGATTCGGTATGCAGAAGAAAGGGGGGTGGTGTTTTCCAGAAACAATTGTACTTCACTGGTTAAAAACATTCTGAAAAAGGGGTTTTTTGACCCCTATAAGCAAAAGTTCCTTGGACTCACGTCGGATGTCCAGAAACCTCCTCTGATGCTTGCAAAAACCTGGAAAAAGGGAAATAACATTCGGGGCTGGTGGATGAGCGAAAAATTTGACGGTGTCCGCGCATTCTGGACAGGCCGTAAGTTGATCACCCGCCAAGGTCACCCGATTCATGCTCCTTCGTGGTTTACCGAATCTCTTCCCGGTCAAGCACTTGACGGTGAGCTCTGGATTTCCAGAAAGCAATTTGCAAAAACTTTGAGTGTGGTTCTCGATCAAAACCCTGGAACAGGTTGGTCTGAAGTCCATTATCTTGTTTTTGATGCTCCTGATTTATCAGGAGTTTTTGAACAAAGGATGAAACAGACCCGAAAGTTACTGAAAACGATGAACCTGGATCATATTCGTTGGATTGAACAGAAACGCTGTAACTCTGAAAAAGAATTGTTGAATTTTCTGAATCGAATCGAAGCTAAAGGTGCTGAAGGGTTGATGCTGAGGAAACCAGGTTCACAATACAAGCCCGGACGCTCAGCAAACCTGCTCAAAGTTAAAAGTTTCCAGGAAAATGTCGGGACCGTGATTCAGCATTTGCCTGGAAAAGGCCGTAATCAAGGAAGAATGGGTTCGCTGCTTATCGAAATGGACAATGGTATTCGTTTTCGCCTGGGAGGTGGATTCAAGGATGCTGAAAGGGAAAATCCTCCTGCCCCGGGAACCAGAATTGTTTTCAAACATTATGGATATACAAAAACAAATAAACCGCGAATGGCTTCGTATCTCAGGCTTGATTTGGAGATTTGACAAGGACCTGAGGCTTAAAATCGCCTCAGTAGATAAAATTCAAGAATAAATCAAAGTGATCAGAATCATTGGTGGTACCCTGCGTGGTAGAAAACTCGAAGTTCCTTCCGGGCTGAAGGTTCGTCCCAGTGCCGACCGTGTCAGGGAAGCTCTTTTCAACATGTTGGACCATCGTCTCCATTGGCAGGATTTCAACGTGCTGGACCTTTATGCCGGTAGTGGCGCATTGGGAATTGAGGCACTCAGCAGAGGAGCTCGATTTGCAACTTTTGTTGAGTGCTCAAAGACACACGAAAAGATCCTCAAGAAAAATTTGCTGTCCTGTAAATTAACGAGAGAATGTTATGACATCTTTCTTGACAGGGCCGAACGCTGGATCCTCTCCTACTCCGATCCTGGAAACCCTTCTCTTATCTTTCTCGACCCTCCTTATCAGGAAAACCATTATCCTCAGATTTTGAAACGATTAGCCGATTCAGACTCAATCCAGAAAGGTTCCATCATCGCCATAGAGTCACCGAAAAAGATGGAATTCGAATTTCAAAATTCGCTGGTCTTGATGGTCCGAAAAACCTATGGAGGAACAGCACTTGATCTGCTGGAAAAACAATGATT
This sequence comes from SAR324 cluster bacterium lautmerah10, assembly GCA_001469005.2. GTDB lineage: Bacteria > SAR324 > SAR324 > SAR324 > NAC60-12 > UBA1014. Next base: position 5,937 of record LNZD02000275.1, on the reverse strand, counting down.
TGATATCATGATCATTCATCTTCTTGATGGAAAAGGACTTGCTTCCCTGGATTCAATTGAGAATAGTAAAGGGTTGATAAAAAAATAAATCAGGAAAAACCGGCGCGCTTTAACCTGATCCTGCCATTTTATTTCTATGCCCTCCAATCGCGAACTGCTCGATCCTTCAAGGATGCCCCGTCATGTTGGGATCATCATGGATGGTAACGGACGTTGGGCCACCGAAAGGCGTTACCCTCGGGTTTATGGCCACCGTAATGCAGTCAAAGCGGTGAGGGCCACCGTCGAAGCCGCGGTCGAATTGGAATTGGAGGTACTCACTCTCTATGCCTTTTCCACTGAGAACTGGAGGCGTCCAGCTCAGGAGGTGTCCACCTTAATGGACTTGTTTGCCGAATACCTTCAAAAAGAATTGAAAACCATGCTGGACAACAACGTCCGGTTTCAGGTCGCAGGAGAAAGTCAGGGGCTCCCTCAGTTTCTCCAGCAGCCCTTAAATCACGCGCTGGAGTCTACCTCGGAAAATACCGGACTTCTTTTGAACCTGGCGGTCAATTACGGTGGGAGGGCAGAATTAGTCCGTGCGGTGAAGAAGATCTCTTCCCTGGTCCAGAGTGGAAATCTCAACCTCGAGGAAATCAATGAGGAATTGATTTCAGAACACACTTTTACACCTGGTATACCTGATCCTGATTTGATCATTCGAACCAGTGGTGAAAAACGTCTTTCCAATTTCCTGATCTGGCAGGCCGCCTACAGTGAATACTTTTTCACCGATGTGCTTTGGCCTGATTTTGACAAAGAAGATTTTTTTCAGGCCCTTCTTGAGTTCCAAAAACGGAATAGGAGGTTGGGACGTACTGAACCCCTGAAAGAAACTGCCTGAAACAGATTTCTGTTAGCCCGATGAAGCTGGATTCCCTCTCTCCTGAACTTGCGGCTCGCATCAAGACCGCGATCCCTCTTGCCGCAGGAGTATCGTTGATTATCTTTTCTCCCGTTCTGATTGTCGGTCTGGTCGTGATTGTTTTTGCTGTGATCGGAAGCGGTGAACTGACAGCAATGCTTTCCAAAAAAGAAATCATCCTTCCCGAATGGTTTCTTCCCGGCTGCGCTCTTTTGATTGGACTGGGTGCGTTGGGAGGTTCGAACGGACTTCATGGAATGTTTCTCGTCTGCGCGGCTGGCTGGATCTTTCAGCAACTCCTTTTCAGCAATGAACAAAGCTTTCCGGGAAAAAATCTATTGGGCATGGGGCTCTTCGGAATGCTTCTGACAGGCTGGAGCCTTTCCCACATGATCCTGATCAAAGCTCATGAAGATGGGACCGCTTTGGTATTTTTACTGATCTTCATCATCAGCTTCAGTGATATCTTTGCCTACTTCGGAGGAAAGCGTTTTGGGAACATTCCCCTGGCTCCGAGCATCAGTCCCAAAAAAACTTGGGAGGGAAGCCTCATCGGTGCAGGCGTAAGCGCTCTTTTTGCAGGTTTGTACGTGGAGCTGACATTGGATTATTTCTGGCTCACCGGAATTATGCTCGGTCTGGTGACGGCAGCAGCTGGGCAGCTCGGTGATCTGGTCGAGTCGAGGATCAAACGCCTCTGCGGCGTCAAAGATTCCGGAAGCCTCTTACCCGGCCATGGAGGAATCCTGGACCGGGTGGACGGATACCTGATCGCGGCACCATTGTTTTATTACCTCATCTTGCTCGGATGACTCGTCAAAAAAATATTTCTATCCTTGGGGCGACTGGGTCCATTGGAGACAGCACCCTTTCCGTCATCCGTCAGCACCCTGATCGATTCCGGATTGTCTCCCTGACCTGTCACCGTTCTGTGGAAAAACTCTGTGAACTGATCCATGAATTCCGTCCTGAAAAAGTCAGTGTCCACTCTACGAGTGAAGCAAGGCATGTCCGAGAGGCATTCCCGGAACTTGAAGTCTTTTCAGGAAAAGAAGGATTGATCAACATAGCAGAAGATCCGGATGCACAAATCGTTGTCGCCGGAATCGTCGGCTCAGCAGGTTTGTTTCCCACTTTTTCAGCAGTTTCTTCAGGAAAAAACGTTGCCCTTGCCAACAAGGAACCGCTGGTCATGGCGGGGCGGCTTTTCATTGAGGAAGCCTCAAAAAGCGGGGCCAAGATCCTTCCTACCGACAGTGAGCACAATGCGATTTTCCAGGTCTTGAACGGCCGTACTCAGGATAAAATCAGGAAATTGGTGCTAACCGCTTCAGGAGGACCTTTCCGCGATCTGCCTCTTGAACAATTCCCTCACATCCGTCTGGAAGATGCTCTATCTCATCCAAACTGGGAAATGGGAAATAAAATCACCATTGACTCAGCAACGATGATGAACAAGGGTCTTGAAGTGATTGAGGCACGTTGGCTGTTTGATATGCCGGTTGAAAAGATTGAGGTCGTCATTCACCGGGAAAGCATCATTCACTCAATGGTGGAATTTTGTGATGGCTCCACTTTGGCCCAGCTTGGATTTCCTGACATGCGAATCCCGATTTCCTATTGTCTTGGATGGCCTGAACGACTTGAACTGGAACTCCCAAATTTAGACCTGACAAAGATCGGAAGCCTGAATTTTACATCAGTCGAACCGACCCGGTACCCCTGTCTTGAGCTAGCCATCGATGCGGCCAGGATGGACAGAAGTGTTCCGGCCGTTTTAAACGGCGCGAATGAAGCGGTGGTTGAATCCTACCTGAAAGGGCATCTGCATTTTGTTGAAATTGCTAAATTACTCCAGGATGTAATGTCCGGATATCAAAGTATCTCCCAAAAACCTGATTGCCCATCATACCTCAGAGACATTCAAACCCTGGAGGATGCCGTAAAGGCGGACCAATGGGGAAGGGAGGAAGCCCAGCAACGGATGCAGGAAAGAGTTGCTGCCTGAAAAACTTATTTTCCCACCTGTTCTGCTGTGTCATATTGGAATAAGTTTGATTTTCATTTTTATCAACCTCATGAAACAAACACTGTTCATTACAAAAAGTTTTACCTGACACCTTGAATAAAACTATGAAACGTTTGGAATATTTCAGATGCTGACCTTAATCACCTTTATTGCCGTTCTGGGCTTTCTTATTTTCATCCACGAACTCGGCCATTACATGGCCGCAAAGCATGTTGGGGTTCGTGTTGAAACTTTCTCCATCGGCTTTCCCCCGACCATCTATGGAAAAAAAGTTGGAGACACCGAATACAAAGTTTCCTGGATTCCCTTAGGGGGATACGTTCGGCTGTTCGGACAGAATGTAACCGATGAAGATCCGACAGATCCCTCCAACTATGCTTCAAAAAGTATTTTACAACGAATCTACATCCTCATCGGTGGACCGGCGATGAACCTGCTATTTGCGCTCTTCTGCATGCCTCTGCTGTACATGATTGGTGTCCAGTCTCCAGCTTATCTGGATGAAATGGCAAAGTTGCGTCAGATCGATCAGGGGAGTATTGCTGAAAAAATCGGGCTCCAGGCAAACGACCAGATCTTTACTGTAAACGGAAACGAGGTTTTGAACTGGAGAGCCGTTAACCAGGAAATGGGAAAGGCGATCACCACTTCAAACTTACGGCTTGAGGTAGAAAGAGATGGAGCTTTGCTGGATTTCGAGGTCCCGCTTCAAGAACTTCAGCAACAGCGTCAGATGGGTTGGAAACCCTTCATTGAACCCCGTGCAGGAGGCTTCACCAGTCCCTCTCCGGCAAGAGAGGCAGGGCTCCAGGAAGGTGATCTGGTTCTCAGCATCAATGGAAATTCTGTAGGAGACTGGAGCGACTTGATCCCCTTGATCCAGGAATCCCAGCAACCAAATGGAAGTTCTGATGCGGTACAGATAACCGTCGAATACGAGCGGTCCGGTGAGGTGCAGTTCGTCGAGTTAAAACCTTATTTTGAACAGAAAGCGAAACTTTGGCTGATGGGAATGAGTATGCCGACGCAAAACAAAAACTACGGCATCGGCGAATCAGTTTCCATGGGGGTCCAGAGGGTTTGGCAACTGACGAAAGCGACTTTCATGTTTCTTGGTCAGATGCTGAGTGGACAGGGGTCCCTTGATGACCTAGGCGGCCCGATCCGGATAGGAATGGTCTTGGGTGACGCGGCAAAAAGCGGAATCTCGAACCTTATTTTTCTGATGGCCTTTATCAGTCTTCAGCTCGGTATTTTCAATCTGCTTCCGATACCTGCATTGGATGGCGGACACATCCTGCTGCTGGGTTTTGAAAAACTGAAAGGCGCTCCCTTAAGCACTATCTTTCGGGAACGGACCCAGATGATTGGATTTTCCGTTTTGATCGCACTGATGTTGTTTGTCACCTGGAATGACCTGATTCAGCTGTTCAGGGCTTGATCAAGCCTGTTCAGCCTCCAATTTCATGTCCATCAGTCGGTTCCGCATCTGACCCAGTAACTCATGCACAGGGAGATCAGGAACGTCTTCCCAGTCCATGATCTGCAGGACATAACGCCTGACCCGGCCTCGCATCAGTCCACGTTCCTCCCAGGTTTTGTATATCTGATCAAATTCTGAAGGCAGCGGACGTCCATCCAGGTTTCGACGTAGCAAAAATTTCAGGGTACTGTCCGGATATTGACGGACGAAACTCATCATTGACGCCGGAGTGATCTTTCCGGTTCCGAAAACCACATCCGTTTCATCGGTTTCAACCGCAGTCAGTCCATCATCTTCCTCAAAATCTTCGTCATCGTCTTCTTCCAGGCTAGATAACAGATCTGCGGCAGAAGGAGCAGCAGGTTTTGCTTCCTTTTTCTTGGGTGCCTCTGCTTCTTCCTCATCTTCATCATCAATCTCCACTTGATCAGAAGAGCCAGCAGAAGCGGTTTGAGTTGAACTTTCCTCGTTTATTTCATCCTTCACTTCCGGAACTGCTTCCTGCTCCACTCCGTCTTCCTGCCTGGCCAGGGAATCTGCTTCAGATTCCTCAAAATCCTCCAATTCCGGTACCATCATTGCTGCTCCGGGATCTTCTTCCTCAACAGGCGGCGGTGGAATAACTAGAGGCTTTGAAGGTGTTTCCTTTTGGGTCGATTTTTTTGGAACCTTCTGCGCTACTCGAGTATTTCTTTTCAATACAGAACGGGTAGAACTTCCTGGTTTTTGTTTGGAGGGTCTGACAAAGAGGATTTTTTCTTGCTCCTGGTTTTCTTCTTCCAGAGGATCTTTCGTCAATTCGGAAACACTGACGCCTCTTCTTTTGGCTATCTGTTTGAGAACCGCTTGAACAAAGCCTTTCCCTTCCAGTTGATCCTGAAGTTCCTTACGCATCTTCAGGAGATCTTTGGCGGTATAGTTTTCTTCCGCTTTGGGTTCTTTTTCATCCGCTTTACTGGAATTCTTCAGAAGTACGCTTTGATACGCTTGGAGGCAAAGCATAAAATCCTGGAAGGGACCCGTTTTCTTTTCCTTTAAACCCTGCATGATGGCAAGCCTGATGTTGAACTGGTGATGAGCTCCATGAGCCATTGTTTCGAAATGCTTCATCACTTTCTGCCTCAGGCGATTTCGCAGTTCGGAACGGTTCCACTGAAGTCGCTTCAGATAGTTCATGTATTGCTGGAGGCGACCTGGCTGAAGGAGCTTCTGGATCAACTGACCTTCCTGCTCATAAAATTCCCGGATCACCTGCTCGCCATTGTTGAATTCCGCTTCAGTCGCATCATCGAAAAGAAACCCGGAGCGATGAAGATGCTCGCATAACTGAATCAAAAGCGATTCCTCATCGGGAATCAACGGGTCAACGTAGGTGGAATATTCCTTGAGAACTGCGTGTCGATGCATGATTAAGGGAAAACAGAATTCCCTATGAAGGATGGATTAAATCAGGAACAGAATTCACATTTTTGAAAGGTTGGAAAACATTCCCATTAAAAGCAAAATAATGGCCAATTC
>LNZD02000274.1 GCA_001469005.2 SAR324 cluster bacterium lautmerah10 | reverse complement strand
TACCATTCACGCTCACTTCCATACTGTTGATGCCAGCCGATGATTTTGGCCTGGGAATGCTCCCAGCGATTTTGAACTCCGGCAAGGTCGTGTTCATGATCCTCTCGTCCCCATTCCCAGTAAATTCGTGTTCCAGTTTCTGGAAATTTAAGCCTGCCGTCGGTGACCAACTGTTGATTGCGGTAGTCACCTCCGCTGTAGTCCTCTTCCGGGTCATCATGGTCGGGTTTAGATTTAAAAAATCGACTGGGGTCATAGAGTTCCCCGACAAGCGTGTAAAAACGATATTGGTCTCCTCCAAGGCCTGCAATCCAGCTGCGGCTTATTCCTAGTTCGATACGTTTTTCCGTGGACCAACCAAGCCTCCAACCGCTGATCCGCGAATGGGGAACGGTCCTGTCTTTTCCCAATTGACCGATCTGGTGAGAAAAGCTCCAGTACCCCCATGAAGTTTCCCATGGTCGCATGGTTCCGATCCTCAGCAGAGGCATGGGCATCGTGTGAATGTCCCAATGTAAGGTCGATCTTGTCGCGCTTCCAAATCGAAGAGTATCGACTCCAGTCTGAACCAGCAAATTTCTCCACCCAAATAAAAGGTTGAAACGAGAGATTTCGGTTTTTACAATTTTTTCTGTTGCTTCTGGAGCTCTCCTCGCTTTGCTTACGGTTGGATGCATTTTGGAGAAGCTCTCTGGTGTTTCCTGATTTTCTGAAAATCTTATTCGTGGTTCGAGCCAGACTGAAAAATGATCTGAAACCCAACCGCTTTCTGCCTGAATAACGGAGTTTAATCCTGGGGTTATCCAAGCGCCCCTTCTCTTTTCGATATGAGGCAACTTTGTAGCAACCGATAGCTCGAACTTAGTTTTCAATTGTTGCCAACCGGTCATTTCCGAATCGCCCAGGATAGAACGTTCGAAGGGGAAGGAACTTAGATGCACTCCTTTAGGAAGTTGCTCCATCAATTCCTTCCTTTCCAATTTTTTGTAAAACCATGGATCCCAGGGTGTCAGTTCCAAACTTAATGCCTGAGCACTCCAAAAAATTGTGAAGAAATAGAAAACACCAATCCTTATCGTTAACGAAACTCGGTATTTTTGTTTCACAAAGCCGCCACACGATTGAGTTTAATTGATTTTTCTGAATTCTCTTCCATTTCGAGGGAGGGTGTTGGGGTTTCCAAAAGTTGACGATAGAGTTCTTTGAATTGGCTGTGGATTCTTTTTTGAGAATAGCGTTCTAACACTAGGGAACGAGCATTTCGTCCTCGGATGTCGGCATCCATCAAATGTTTGATTTTCGTTACATATCCCTGGGCGTTTCCCTGAGGAACTAAAAAAACACCTTCGGATTCGAGACCGATGAAGTCGAGATTTCCAGTAACCCTGCTGATCACTGCAGGGAGATTCATTGCGAGGGCTTCGATCAATCCCAATGAAAATCCCTCCCATCGGGATGTGCTGAGATAGCAATCGGCAACGTTGATCAACCTTTCCATGCAATGTTCAGGAGGAGCACAAATAACGTGACTTGAATCACATTTAATATTTTTTCGGACAATTCTTTGAAATTCTTCAGGTTTAACTCCAGCTAATACCAAAACGCATTTTGGATGCTCCCGACGCAGCAATTGATGAACAGCAAGGGTCATTTCTAAGTCTTTCTGAACACTGGCTCGTGTAATCGAGAGTAAAACCCATGCATTTTTGGGGATTTCCCATTGTTCTCTCAAGGACTCTCTTTGTTCAGCATTCTTTTGGAACTTGTTGCCATCGACTCCATTAGGAATTACTAGCCCCTTACCCGGAGAAAAAAGCCTGAGTGATTCAGCTTCCGCACATTCACTTTCAGAGACACAAATAATTTTTTCAGACCACCCTGACATTATTTGTTCTATTTTTAAGTAAATTCCTCTCAAACCGGGAAGATAATGACGATAATGAAGACCATGAAACTGGTGAAGGACTGGAATTCCTAACCAGCGTCCAAGGAATCGTCCATATAATCCTGCGGCTTTACCATGAGAATGGATAAGATCGACAGGCTTGTCTTGAAGCAAACGATACAGTTTGATTATAGTTGATAGAGAAATTTGTCGAAGTTCTAGAAATTCTGTCTGTACATTGATGAGTTTTTTAAGATCTTCAACGATTCCATCGCCATTTGGGCAAACAACTATGTGTTGAAATGGCTCATTATTCATTCCCTGGAGTAGTCGGAGCATGGCAATTGGACCACCACTAAGATCAGAGCGCCCATTGATCTGTAAAATGGTTTTAAGGCCTTCAGATCGAGAGTTGTTTTCAGGGTCAGCGATCCTGATTTCAGAGCTTTCCTCAGGAAACATAAATCATCTCTTTATGGGGTTAGTTTGTATTATTATGTGAATCAGTGTCTCAAATAAAACAAAGCCGTGAATTAATTGAGATGATAATGATTTAACATTGATTTAGAAATACTCATTATAATAAAGACATTAAAATTAATTTTAAAAAAATTAAATTTTCATAATATGCGATGTAATCACATTATATGATAAGATCTACTATTATAA
>LNZD02000273.1 GCA_001469005.2 SAR324 cluster bacterium lautmerah10 | reverse complement strand
GTAGTGGTTCTTGAGGCTACTGCCAAAATCAACTCAATCACTTAAATCGGCTCTGACGGCATAATCTCTTTTTCAGCAGGTCCTCTTAAGACTCCATATTGCTTTCTTAAAGCACCTCGTTTTGGGAGAGTCTTTCGATCTCGTTATCTTCGAGTTCAAGCCAATCCTTGAGAATTTCGCGGTTATGCTGCCCCAACATGGGTGGAGGATTCCGGTAGGAAACCGGCGTTTCCGAGTAACGGATCGGGTTGCCGATCATTTTCATTTTTGAATCTCCAGTCAAAGGATGGTCCATGCTGATTTCCATCTCACGGTGACGGATTTGGGGATCTTCAAAGACTTCCGGAACGGTATTCACGGGCCCACAGGGCACCCCCAGTTTTTTTAAACCTTCCAGCCAGTGGGCTTTGGATTGGACAGAGGTGGCACGACTGATAATCGCTTCCAGGGCATCACGGTTTTTCACCCGGTCCTGATTTTCCGCAAACCTTGGATCATCGGGAATTTCAGGAATCTCAGCAAAGTCGCAGAATTTCCGGAACTGGACATTGTTTCCTATCGTTAAAATGAAGTATCCGTCACTGGCAGGATAGGGCTGATAGGGGACGATGTTGGCATGTCCGTTTCCGTAGCGTAAAGGAGCTTCCCCGGAGGTAAGGTAGTTCATACCGACATTGATCAACCAGGCCGCATGGGTATCCAACAGGGCCAGATCGATATGCTGACCTCCTCCTCCCTGGTCACGGTGACGCAATGCCCCAAGAATCGCCACGGATGCATACATCCCGCACATCAGATCTACGATTGCAACCCCGACTTTCATCGGCTCACCCTCTGGTTCTCCGGTGATGCTCATGATTCCGCCCATTCCCTGGATCATAAAATCGTATCCCGGGTTTTTGGCATAAGGACCCGTTTGTCCGAAGCCGGTCACCGAACAGTAGATCAATTCAGGCAACTGGGTATGGAGGCTTTCATAATCCAACCCGTACTGCTGAAGTCCCCCGACTTTAAAATTCTCGATCAGGACATCTGCACGGGAAGCAAGTTCTTTCAAAAGTTTTTGTCCTTCGGGTTTAGTGAAATCGATGGTCAATGATCGCTTGTTTCGGTTGGCACAAAGATAGTAGGCACTTTCCCGGGTTTCCTTGCCCTTATCATCCTTCAGCCAGGGAGGTCCCCAACCGCGGGTGTCATCACCGCTTCCGGGTCGTTCGATCTTGATCACATCTGCACCCAGGTCTCCCAAAAGCTGCGCGGAACTCGGACCTGCGAGGATGCGACTCATGTCCAAAACCCTGATTCCCGAAAGCGGTCCGTTATTTTTTTGCTCTTCCATGTTTGATTAAATCGGTCTTTTCCTGGTTATCAATCTTTCAAAAATACCATCATTCTCCGTTTGATTTTGTCGATCACCGTATTACTGGAAACGATGTAGTTCGGTCCTCGGGACAAGAAGCAGTTTACCAAGGATCGCGTGCTTGCTTTCAGGTTCTTCCAGGCAGATTTCCCGGATCCGGTTGATCACCCAGGCTGCACGGGTTTCTCCCCAGAACCAATTGCTTAGACTTTGACTGTCGGTTGGCTGTCCCGGTTGCGCCGAAACGGATTCGTAGTAATACGCTTTGAGATCTTCACAGGCACGGCGGATCCTGTCCACCACTTTCCCTTCATCGATCACAGTTCCACGTGTTTCTTCTTCGACGAAACGGATCAGCAAATCTGCCGACTCTTCCACATCGAGTTCTGAAACCCCAGCTGTGGTGCGGTTTCGAATTTCCTTGGAAACCTCGTACCAGTTGCTCAGTATCCGGATTTCGATTTTAAAATCTTCAGACCAGTTGGAGGTCAGTTCCTTCGCATCGTCCCGTTTTTGAAAAGAAACCGGGCAAACCACCGGAGCAGGATTTTCTTTGAAATCCGGTGCGTCTTCCGGAAAATCCTCCAAAACCGGACCTTTCTTGTGTTCGATTAAACCCAGAACCTTTCTCAATACAGAAAATTGAAATTCGGGATCATGGGGTGCTCCGAAAGGCCTCCCAAGTTCGAAAGGCACCCATAAGGCCCGGGGAGGTTTGATGTTTTCAGTATGGACGCGGACCAGACTGATCTGGGTGGAAGCGATTCCTTCTGATTCAAAATAGTGTCCAAGCCCGCCCACGGCGCGCGTGCAATTCGGTCAGACAGGCACCAGAAGCACCGTGTTCACCCCGTCTTTCTTCATCACCGAAGCCAGTTCTACCACTGTGGATTTCATTTTCTCCGGTTCCGTAGCGCCCATGAAGGAGGTGTGATATTCTGCCACGCTTCCGATTTCGCCGTTTCGGGCCAGGTCATTGAGCCGTTCCAGGGGGAAAACCACATTCAGATCCTGAAGATATCCGGTGCGGTCAAAATTGGTGGAGATATGACTCATCACCAAGCGGTTGGCAGGAGTATCCCTAGGTATCAAGCGATGATCCGCATCTCCAAGTCCAAACGGACGGTCTCCCCGCAAATGTAACCCCGCAGTCGAAACCAGGGCGACCCTCTGCTCCTTCATCGGAATAGGCCGGTTGAAGGGAGTACTGTCAAAATTCGGGCAGGGAAGTTTCAACAAATGATTGCGTACTGCTTCCGGATAGTTTTCCAGGCGGGCCATGAATTTTTTTCGTTTTGAAGTTATTGAAGGTTAATAATCAGGGGTGAAATCAATCAAGGATCTGTGTCGTTTTATAATGATCTCTGTCAGTTCTCACGGGATCTGAAAACAAAAGAGTCCCTGGGTCATATTGAGAAGAAATTAAAATAGAATGTTGGAAACAAATTCTTAACAAAAAAATTTTGTGTTGAACATCCATAGAGGGAATCAACTCGCTGCCTTATGAACCAAAATCTTTTGAGTCCATTTAATTCTCTAGTGAATAATTCCCGTTCCCCTGATCTGATGATCAATGAATTCCTTGAATTGAATGAAAAAATATCTCGCTATTCATTTAATATTTCCTTAACTTTACGCTCACACTCACATGCGAGAGTGTTTTTTAACCATTCAATCTTAACTCTAATGTCTGGAGATAATATGAAATCTTTTTTGATGAAAAGACTGGGCAGTTCAATGGTCGGCCTCATGATGTTGTTATTGTTTCCACTTCATGCAAGTGCTGAAACTTTGATGGTTTATACAGCGGTTGAGGCAGAAGACCTCAAGCGTTATGCTGCCGCATTCAACAAGGACCATCCGGATATCAAAATCCGCTGGGTCCGGGATTCCACCGGAATCGTCACCGCCAAGCTGCTTGCGGAAAAAAACAACCCACGGGCAGATGTGATCTGGGGACTGGCCGCAACCAGCCTGATGCTGCTCAAGTCCGAGGGCATGTTGCAACCCTACTCGCCTAAGGGAGTTGACAAACTCGACCCCAAATTCCGGGATGCGGCAAATCCGCCTAGCTGGACCGGTATGGATGCTTGGATCGCTGCAGTATGTGTCAACACAGTGGAGGCGCAACGTCACAACCTTCCCACACCAACCTCATGGATGGACCTCACTGATCCGGTTTATAAGGGACATCTGGTGATGCCGAATCCAAATTCTTCCGGAACAGGCTTCCTCGATGTCTCGTCTTGGCTCCAGCTTTACGGACCATTAGGCGGATGGCAATACATGGACAACCTCCACGAAAACATCGCCTGGTACACCCATTCGGGATCCAAGCCCTGCAAGCAGGCAGCACGAGGTGAAACGCCCATCGGAATCTCGTTTGCGTTCCGGGGAGCCAAGTCCAAGGCCGCCGGTGCCCCGCTCGACATCGTGCTGCCGCGTGAGGGTGTAGGTTGGGACATGGAAGCTACTGCAATCGTCAAAGGCACGAAAAAATTGAGTGCTGCACAAAAGCTGGTGGACTGGTCCATCACAAGAAAAGCCAACGAGTTATACAACCAGGGCTACGCTGTGGTCGCCTATCCGGGAGTTGCAAAACCGGTTAAACATTTTCCGGAAGGCATCCTGGAAGCAATGATTGACAACGATTTCGAATTTGCGGCAGTGAACCGTAAAAGCATTCTTTCCGAGTGGCAAAATCGTTACGACGCCAAGTCGGAAGCCAAGTAATCCCATCCTCTCTATCGAGCCGAACTTAGTTTTCGGCTCGGTTTTTTTATCTCTCCATGTCTGAAGCTCAACAACCCTACTTAAAAATTGAGGACCTCACCAAGCATTTTGGGGAGTTTGTCGCGGTTCGGGAACTTTCCCTGGAAATCAACGGAGGAGAGTTCGTCTGCTTTCTTGGTCCTTCTGGATGCGGCAAGACGACCCTGCTCCGTGCGATTGCCGGACTCGATCCGCAAACCACCGGACGCATCACGCAAAATGGACAGGACATTTCCAGCCTTCCGCCCTCGGAGCGGGATTTTGGCATTGTATTTCAGTCTTATGCCCTCTTCCCGAATCTGACGGTTTTCCAGAACATCGCCTACGGTCTAGAAAACCAGCGGGTGCCAAAGCCTGAAATCCGAAAGCGGGTCGTTGAATTATTGGAACTCGTCGGGTTGCCCGAGCAAACCTCAAAATACCCTGCACAACTTTCCGGAGGCCAGCAACAGCGTGTTGCCCTCGCTCGCGCTTTGGCGACCTCACCGGGGTTGCTGTTGCTCGACGAGCCTCTGAGTGCTCTTGATGCGCGTGTCCGTGCTTCACTCCGGCAGGAAATCCGTGCACTGCATCAGCGTCTGGGCATCACCACCATCCTCGTCACACACGATCAGGAAGAAGCACTTTCAATGGCGGACCGCATCGTGGTGATGGATCATGGGAGCATCGAGCAGGTAGGTACTCCGGAGGAAATCTATAGCACTCCCGCCTCACCCTTTGTTGCGGATTTTATTGGAGTGATGAATTTCATGGAAGCAGAGGTTGTGGCTTCCGGAACGATACGGGTAGGAGAAACCTCGCTATCCTGCGACACAACAAATGTTTCCAGTGGAGAAAAAGTCCGGATGACGGTGCGTCCGGAAGATTTGCGGTGTCACACCAAAACGGTAGATTTACCAAATGGACTTCCAGTCCATGTCGACACCCTCGAATTTCTGGGGTCATTCTGTCGTCTTAAGCTGAAAGGCCCGGAAGGGTTCAGTACCTTGCGGGCGGACCTTTCGCTCCAGCAGGTTCACCAACTCAAGGCTGCTCCAGACGTTCCGCTGACCGTCGAATTCCCACCTGACTCCCTCCGCCTTTTCCCAGACATCCAGTGAGTTCCGCCTCCATATCCGCTTCTGCTGCACCGGTACGCATCCGATTGAGTCGGGATGACATGGTGCTGAGAACTGCCCTTGTTGTCATCATTGCCTTGTTGGCGGTGGCTGTCGTGTTTCCGCTTTATTCATTGCTCTCCATGAGCCTGCAGGACATGGATGGTGAGTATGTGGGACTGGAGAACTTCCGGATTTATTTTGATACCCCCGCCCTCTTCGCCTCCATCACGAACAGTCTTAGTGTAGCGATTTCCGCAACACTGATTGTACTGGGGATTGCCTTTGTTTACGCCTACGCACTCACTCGCACCCGGATGCCCCTGCGCTGGTTCTTTCGGGGAGTTGCACTCATCCCGATTCTTGCTCCTTCGCTGTTGGCTGCAATTTCGCTGATCTACTGGTTCGGCAACCAGGGGGTACTCAAGTCATGGCTGGGCGGCGGCTCGATTTACGGACCCGTCGGCATCATCATCGGCTCGTGTTTTTGGGTGTTCCCGCATGCACTGATGATCTTACTCACTGCGCTTTCCACTGCCGATGCCCGGCTTTATGAAGCAGCCGAGGCGTTGCGCACCCCCAAGTGGCGTGTGTTCTGGACCGTCACCCTGCCCGGAGCCAAATACGGTATCCTCAGTGCGGGGTTTGTCGTTTTCACCCTTGTGATCACGGATTTCGGCGTGCCCAAGGTAATCGGCGGACGCTATAATGTTTTAGCAACCGATGTCTACAAGCAGGTGGTCGGTCAGCAGAATTTTGAGATGGGCGCGGTGGTTTCGCTTGTGTTGCTGTTGCCTGCGTTGGTCGCCTTCATTGCCGACCGCTGGGTGCAACGCAAGCAAGTCGCTCTTCTTTCCGCACGGGCAGTTCCCTACCAGCCCAAGTCGGAACCCTTGCGCGACGGACTTCGGTTCATCTTCTGCACTATTGTCGCGGTAACGCTGCTGGCTATGATTGCAATGGCCGCTTATGCATCCTTTGTCACCTTCTGGCCCTATAACCTCACGCTCTCACTGAAGAATTACAACTTTGATGTGATGGACGGGGGTGGCTGGGAAGCCTATTTCAACTCCATCCGCATGGCGATTTATTGTGCCATTTTTGGGACGGGCCTGATTTTCGTAGGCGGCTACTTGGTGGAAAAGGCACGTGGTGTCTCATGGCTTCGTACCCTGCTGCACCTTGCTGCAATGCTTCCGCTTGCCGTTCCCGGACTCGTCCTCGGTATTGCCTATATTTTCTTCTTCAACCACCCGGACAACCCCCTGGGCTTTCTCTACGGCACCATGGGCATCCTGGTGATCTGCACCATCGTTCACTTTTACACCGTCAGCCACCTGACCTGCCTCACCGCACTGAAGCAACTGGACCCGGAGTTCGAGGCCGTTTCGCTTTCGCTAAAAACTCCGGTATGGCGCACCGTGGGTAAGGTCACGCTGCCTGTCTGCCTCCCGGCCTTGTTGGACGTGGGCAGTTACCTCTTCCTCAACGCCATGACCACCGTTTCCGCCGTGGTCTTCCTCTATTCTCCGGAAACCATGCTCGCATCGGTTGCCGTCCTCAACATGGACGATGCCGGGGACATCGCCCCTGCTGCTGCCATGGCGATGATGATCGTTTACACTTCCGCTGTTTTCCGGATCCTCCACGCCTTACTCGCCCGTATTCTGCAACGCCGCACCCAAGTCTGGCGAAAACGCTGAATTCTTATCATCAACATTTTTAGCTATCATTTCGGATCGTTTGATCAGTGCCTGGAGCACACGCCGAAAAGCTGAACTGGGATTGGAGTAAACAATGACGGAATCAGACCAGGCTTTAGAGAAGGCAGAAAAACTTCCCTGTTGGAAAGGGTCTGTCAAACCTGAACCCCTGAGCGGAGGAATCACCAACACCAATTTTGTTGTCTCTGATAGAGGTGAACGTTTCGTTGTTCGGATCGGTGAAGACATTCCTGTTCATGGCGTGATGCGGTTCAACGAACAGGCGGCAAGTCTGGCTGCTTTCGAGGCCGGTGTTTCACCGGAAGTGGTTTATGCCGAACCGGGAGCCCTGGTTCTCCGTTTCATTGAAGGTCAAACCCTGACCCCTGAAAATGTCCGTCAGGATGATATGCTTGAACGGATCATTCCATTGCTCACAAAGGTCCACAAAACCATCCCCCGTTATTTCAAAGGCCCATCTCTCGTTTTCTGGGTGTTTCATGTTCTAAGGGATTATGCCCAGACCCTTCGTCAGGATGAAAGCCGGATGTCCGGAGAATTGGACACCCTCATGACAACGGCTGACAATCTCGAGAAAGAAGTGGGCCCCATAGATTTGGTATATGGACACAACGATCTGCTGGCTGCAAATTTTATCGATGACGGAGATCGGTTGTGGCTCGTCGATTGGGATTACGCGGGTTACAATAGTCCTCTTTTCGACCTTGGCGGACTTGCCTCAAACAATGAACTCTCACCGGAACAGGAGCAGTGGATGCTCAAAACTTATTATGGCACTGAAATTGGCAGGAATGATTTCCGTCGATATGAAGCAATGAAATGCGCATCTCTCCTGCGCGAAGCGATGTGGAGCATGGTTCAGGAAATCCATTCTGCCCTGGATTTCGATTTTGTCGATTACACCGACAAAAATTTAACACTGTTCCAAAACGCGTTAGAACAATTCAAACAAAATAGTGAAAATTATGGCTGAGCTACAGGATGCTGAAATCATCATCATCGGTGGGGGAATCGTCGGTTGCTCGATTGCCTACCAACTGGCCCGCATGGGCAAAAAGGATGTCCTGGTTCTTGAAAAGAGCGGTCTGACTCACGGGTCTACCTGGCATGCCGCGGGCCTTGTTGGACAGTTGCGATCTTCAAGGAATCTGACCCGTGTGCTGCAGAAAAGTGTGGAGATATACGACCGTCTTGAAGCCGACACCGGACAGGCCATCGATTGGAAAAAGGTAGGTTCACTGAGACTGGCATGCTCCAAAGAACGCATTCTTGAACTGAAACGCGCTGCGACGATGGCAAAAAGTTTCGGGTTGGAACTTCATCTGCTGAATGCGAAAGAGGCCCAGGAACTTTTCCCGATCATGAGCACCGAGGATGTGCTTGGTGCAGCTTTTATCCCCAGTGATGGATATGTAGACCCATCTTCTGTCACCCAGGCTTTTGCCAGGGGAGCCCGGAAAAACGGCGTCCGGATTCAGGAGGGAGTCAAGGTCCTGGACATGATCGTCAAAGACCAGCGTGTCGAGGAATTGGTCACCGATCAGGGCAGAGTCAAATGCGAAGTTGTCGTCAATGCCGCAGGTTTCTGGTCACGGGAGCTGGCCCTGAAAGCAGGGGTCAAGACCCCCACCGTGGCCCTGGAACACCAGTATTTGGTGACTGAACCGATTCCCGACATCCCTCCAAACATGCCGGCCATGCGGGATCCGGATCTGCTCATCTACTACAAACCCGAAGTGCATGGGATCGCAATTGGCGGTTGGGAACCGGATACCATTTCCTTTGGCGAAAAGGGTATCCCCGGGGAATTCGCCCAGCAATTGCTGCCTGAAAACTTTGACCGTTTCGAACAGCTTGGGATCAATGCGGCCAAGCGAACCCCCATTGTAAATGAGGTTGGAGTACGCCAGTTGATCAACGGTCCGATACCCTGGTCGGCAGACGAAGGGTTCATCCTCGGATGGGCACCGGAAGTGGACAATTTCTTTTCCGCTACCGGGATCTCGATCGGAATTGCAGGAGCTGGAGGGGTCGGTCAGATGGTCTCCGAATGGATCATTGAAGGCGAACCGAGTATCGATTTATGGCCCTTCGATATCCGAAGATTTAACGACCACCATAATGAAAAATCCTTTCTTTACCCCAGGACCATTGAGTCCTATGGAAAGACCTATTTCATCCATTTTCCTGGAGAGGAACATGAGAGTTCCCGAAACATCCGGCAGAGTCCTCTTTATGATCTGCTGAAAGAGAAAGGAGCTTCCTATGGTTCGAAGGCAGGCTGGGAACGACCCAATTTTTTTGTAAGCAAAAACAATCGTACAGCAGAGGCATTGACCTTTGAAAAACCCAACTGGTTTGATTGTGTGGGTGAGGAACATAAAGCGGTGCGTGAACGTGTGGCTCTGATTGACCAGACTTCCTTCTCAAAATTCCGCATTTCAGGCCCCGGAGCCCTGGATCTATTGCAATACCTCGCCGTTTCCAATATTGACAAACCGATCGGAAAAATCATTTACACCCAGTTCCTCAACAGCAGAGGAGGGATTGAGGCAGATCTGACGATTTCCCGAACTGGTGAAGAAGAATTCTACATCGTCACCGGTTCAGCCTTTGGAGTTCATGACCGCTCCTGGATTGAAAAACATTCCCCCCGTGACGGCTCCGTTGTGATTGATGATCTGACTGAGGAATTTGGAGTGATAAACCTATGTGGCCCACACGCAAGGGATGTCCTGCAGAATGTTACCGATGATGACATTTCGAATGAGACCTTACCGTTTTCCTCCTATGCCGATATCCGTGTGGCAGGTCACCCCGTACGGGCCATGCGTATCGGTTATGTCGGGGAACTTGGCTGGGAAATGCACATGGGACGGGAAAATATGCCTGCTGTCTATAAGGCACTCGCTGAAGCAGGAAGCCAATACGACATTGCCGATGTCGGTTACCGAGCCATCGATAGCCTCCGCATGGAAAAGGGATACCTTTACTGGAGTTCAGACATAAGTCCGGATTACAATCCATTTGAAGCAGGTCTTGGATTTCGAGTAAACATGAAAAAAGGGGATTTCATCGGCCGTGATGCCTTGATTGCAATCATGGAAAATGGAGGACCGGAAAGAAAGATCGCCTACTTCACCCTTGAAAAATACATGCCGGTTTATGGTTCAGAACCGATCATGCGGGAGGGACGCATTCTGGACGTCACCACCAGCGCCAACTTCGGTTATACCATCGGGAAACCGTTGGTTTTCGGTTATCTTCCGGTCCAGGAATTTGAGAACAGGAATTTTAGCGTCGAGGCTTTCGGAGAAGTCATTCCTGCGACCCGCCATGATGGCCCGCTCTACGACCCTGAAATGAAAAAATTGAAACTATGAAAGATCAAAAGCTGGGAATGATCTTCTGATTTTACTGAGTCTTTCAACCGATCACAAAAACCTCAATAGTTGGTTAGAGTTTCCTGAAACTTGGAATTTGTCCAAGGAGGAACAACATCAGTGATGCCAGGACAATGGAAGGTCCGGACGGGGTATCGAACTGGAAGGAGGCGAAGAGACCCAACAAGACCGATAGTACACCAACAAATGCTGCCATCAGGGCCATCTGTTCTGGCGTTCGGCTCAGGCGACGTGCCGCGGCGGCAGGAATGATCAGCAGTGAGGTGACGAGGAGCACACCAACGATTTTCATCGCCAGGGCAATCACGGCGGCAATGATCAGCATCAGCATCAGTTCATAGCGCGCGGCTTCGATCCCTTCGGCCCTGGCCAATTCCTGGTCCACGGTAACGGCAAGAAGCGGACGCCAGAGTAAAACCAGCAAAACCAGCACCAGCATTCCACCACCATAAACCCAGTAAAGATCGGTGAGGCTCACCGCAAGGATATCCCCGAAGAGATACCCCATCAGATCGACCCGGAGCCAGGTCATCAGGCTGATGACGATGACGCCGAGGGAAAGCGAGGCATGGGATAGGGTTCCAAGCACCGTGTCCCCCGAAAGCCGTTTTTCCCTGAGAAATCCTGAAAGGACAAGGGCCACGGCAAAACCCGCGGCAAACACCCCGAGCATCACGTTGAATCCCAGCAGCAGTCCCAGAGCGACTCCAAGCAAGGACGAATGCGCTACGGTATCACCGAAGTAGGCCATCCTGCGCCATACCACGAAACATCCCAGCGGACCTGCGACCAGCGCCACTCCGGCCCCGGCGATGACAGCCCTCCAGATGAAATCATCGAGAAAACTCAAGGGGCCTGCTTGAATTCCGTGGTTTCAACATTTCCGGAAAGACCATGAACGTGGTCATGGTGGTGACTGTAAACCGCCAAACGGCTTCCCGCTTCCATCCCAAAAAGCCGGAGGTATTCAGGATGACGGGTGACTTCCTGGGGTTCCCCTTCACAGCAAAGATGCCGGTTGAGACAGAGGACACGGTCGGTGGCAGCCATCACCACATGCAGGTCGTGGGATACCATCAAGACTCCGCAACCCCGTTGATCACGGATCTTTCCGATCAGGCCATAGAGCTCGGCCTCGCCGAGGTGGTCCACCCCCTGGGCCGGTTCATCCAAGACCAGCAGTTCGGGTTCACGGAGCAGGGCCCGGGCCAGCATCATCCGTTGAAACTCTCCTCCCGAAAGCGTCTGCACCGGTTCATCGATGAGGGAGAGTACTCCGGTTTCCGCGAGTGCGGTTTCCACTTCTTTTCGGGAAAAGGATTCCGTCAGAGTCATCATCCGGGCCACCGAAAGCGGAAGGACCGGATCGATGCTGGTCTTCTGGGGCAGGTAACCGACACGCAAACCAAGGCGTCTTCGAATGCTTCCACGATCGGGTTTGTAGAGACCCAGCAACAGTTTCAGCAGGCTGGTTTTGCCTGCACCGTTGGGACCGATCACGCTGACGATTTCACCTTCGGAGACCTCCAGTGAGACGGCTTCCACCAGATCGTTCCTTCCTGCTTTCAGGTAAAGGTCTTTGGCGGAAATCAGGATATTGGGAAGTTCAGGAGTCATCCGGACTCCGCACATTCGTAACAGATGCCGATGATTTCCACCAACTGCTGGTCCACCTGAAATCCTGCCTCCACCGCATCCTTTTCGATCCGCTCGGAAACCCGGTTGCTGTTCAGTTCCCCGACATTCTTGCACTGGCGGCAAATCAAAAACTGGGCGGTGTGATCTTCCCCCACGGCCATACAGGCAACAAAAGCATTCAGGCTGTTTAAACGGTGAACGAGCCCCAAATTGATCAGAAAATCCAATGCTCGGTAGGCCACCACCGGAGCCTGACGTCTTCCGGAAAAATTCATCTGCTCCAAAATGTCATATGCGCCCAGGGGTTTGTGGCTCGATGCAATGATCTCCAGAACCTTCCTTCGGTGTTCCGTGAATCGTAATTTTTGCCGACGGCATTCCTCCTCTGCGTCTCCAAGCAGTTTATTGACACAACTGCTGTGATTATGCTGTCGCGATGGAAACCGAACCGGCAAAGCTTCCATATCTTCCATTTGCCTGTCTTTCTCTTCAATACAAGTTAAACTGTTACGATATTACATTAAAAGTGTTGGAAAACAAAACCCTATGATTCACCGCGCCGGACTTCTTCATTTTTGGATGGTGCTTCTGTTCTTTCCATGGAATGTAGAAGCGGTTCCGAAAGTTGTGGTTTCAATCAAACCTTTGCATTCCCTTGTTTCAGGAGTGATGGAAGGAGTTGGGGAACCGAGCTTATTGTTGGAGGGAAACGCCTCGGTACATATTTACTCGATGCGTCCCAGTGAAGTTTCGATGCTTCAGCAGGCAGAGCTTTTTTTCTGGGTCGGCCCGCAGCTGGAGACTTTTCTCGAAAAACCGCTGGCAAGCCTGACCCATTCCATGATTTCAGTGGAGATGATAGAAACCGAGGGACTTCAAATTCATCGGTATGAAAAAAAAAGCTTCTGGATCTCAGGCGGGGATGAAAGGAACTTCATCGACCCGCATCTTTGGCTGGATCCCTGGAATGCGATCAGGATGGTACAGAGGATCAGTCAGGAATTGACAGAAGTTGAACTCAAACGACTCGATCAACATCTGGAGCAGGACCTGGGTGCCCTGAAGCAGAAACCTTTCGCCGTTTTTCATCCTGCCTACACCTACCTGGAAAAACGTTTTGACCTGATGCGAGTCGGGGTGGTCAACATCCATCCGGAACGTCCTCCGGGAGCAAGACATCTTGCGAAACTGAGAAGAATGATGCAACAGAATGGAATCGAGTGCCTCTTTCGGGAGCCCCAATTCGAACCCCGGCTTATCGACATGCTGCTTCAGGGAACCAAAGTCCGTTCTGCTGTACTGGGCCCTCTCGGAGCAGAACTGGATGCGGGTCCGGAACTGTATTTCACATTGCTGAGGAATCTTGGAAAGTCGTTCCGTCAATGCCTGGATTCCTGAAAAACAAAGATGCATGAATCTTTTCCAGATCCAATTTTAGATTGAGACCCAGAGTGATTTTATCTTTTGTCCTGGGTTGATTTCATCGCAGATAACTTTTTCCATAAAAACCTGAATTACCTGGCATTTTGTCATGAACCCGGAATAGGGTTGTTCATTCAAAATCCATCGGAGCAAAAATGAAAATCACTAGAATATACACCGGTGAGGATGAACAGTCTCATTTTGAAGAGATTGAGATCCCTCTGTTTGACCAGGGAGACATCGGACGGCTTTCAGAGATTTTCAGCGCCAGCGGAGTGATCTTCCGGGAGAACCCGGGGGATTACCACTATCAGTGGCACAATGCTCCACGCAGGCAATACATCGTGATGCTCGAGGGCTCGGTGGAAATCGAAATCGGTGATGGGACGCGTCGTGTTTTTCATCCAGGAGAGATCCTGCTGGCGGAAGACACCACCGGACAGGGGCATATCAGCAGAGCCGTCAATGGCCAACCGAGAAAATCGCTGTTCATCCCGTTGGATCCGGAACCATGAGCAAATGCCTGATCGTCACCGGGGGAGGGAGAGGAATCGGCGCGGAAGTTTCCCGGAAAGCAGCCAAACAAGGATACTCGGTCTGCGTCAATTTTCATCGCGATCAGACTTCCGCGCAAAAACTGGTTCGTGAACTGGAAGAGAATGGGGCCAATGCACTGGCCTATCAGGCCGATGTGTCACAAGAAGAGGAGGTCGAAGCTCTTTTTCAAACCGTCGAGAAAGACTTAGGAACCCCCGAGGCTCTGGTCAACAATGCCGGAATTCTCGACCTTCAGACCCGTGTCGATGGCATGGATGCCGAAAGGATCCAAAGGATCTTTGCAGTGAACGTCACAGGATCCTTCCTCTGTGCCCGCGAGGCCGTGAAACGGATGTCCACAAAATATGGAGGGAAGGGCGGATCCATCGTCAACCTTTCCTCGGGAGCGGCAAAGTACGGTTCCCCGGGGGAGTATGTGGATTACGCCGCATCGAAAGCCGCCATTGACACCCTGACCATCGGACTCGCCAAGGAAGTTGCCGAAGAAGGAATCCGGGTCAATGCCGTCCGGCCAGGATTCATCGACACCGAAATCCATCAGTCCGGGGGAGAACCGGATCGCATGGAACGGGTCCGCCCGCTGGTTCCGATGAAAAGGGTGGGGCAGGCAGAAGAGGTTGCGGATGCAATCATGTGGCTGCTTTCTGATAAGGCGTCCTACACCACCGGAACGATTCTTGATGTCAGCGGAGGACGTTAAAAAAACTTTCTTAATTCAACGAGAAAATTCTCATGATTCATGTCTTAGCCAGTATTCAGGTCAAACCCGGGAAAAAGAATGCGTTCCTGGAAATCTTCAAAACCAATGTCCCGAATGTTCTGCAGGAAGAAGGTTGTGTCGAATACAGTCCTGCTGTCGACATCGACGCGGGGCTTCCGCCGCAAGTCCTCAATGAAAACATCGTAACCATCATTGAAAAATGGGAAACCCTGGAAAATCTTGAAGCCCACCTCAAAGCTCCCCATATGCTGGCCTACCGTGAGAAGGTGCAGGATCTGGTGGAAGGAACCTCATTGAAGGTTTTGACCGACGCCTGAATTTGAACTGAAGCTGTCAGGGTGAATCTCGAGCAGGCCGACATCAAATCCCTCCAGCAATGGATGTGTGACGGAGAACTGACTTCGGTCGAACTCTGTCAATTCTACCTGGAACGGATTGAAACATACGACCGCCAGGGGCCGGTTTTGAATTCGGTCATCGAACTCAATCCCGATGGACTGGACCAGGCGGAACAATTCGATCTTGAACGGTCCAAAAACGGCTTCCGCGGTCCCCTTCACGGGATTCCAATTTTAATCAAGGACAACATCGACCCAGCAGACCGAATGGCCACCAGTGCTGGATCCCTGGCTCTGGAACATTCCTATGCGAAAAAGGATGCTTTCCTGGTCCGGAAACTCCGTGATGCCGGAGCAGTGCTCCTGGGAAAGACCAACCTCAGCGAGTGGTCCAATTTCCGCTCGAACCGTTCCATCAGCGGCTGGAGCAGCCGTGGAGGACAAACCCGAAATCCCTATGATCCTTTGAGAAATCCCTGCGGCTCAAGTTCCGGGTCAGCGGTTGCGGTTGCGGCAGGTTTCTGTGCTGCGGCCATCGGAACAGAGACCGATGGTTCGATCCTCGGTCCGGCAAGCAGGAATGGAGTGGTTGGACTCAAACCGAATGTGGGACGCATCAGCAGACAGGGATTGATCCCCATTTCCCACTCCCAGGACACCCCGGGGCCTTTGACGCGAAAGGTTGCCGATGCAGTTCTCTTGCTCGAAGTACTTAAAGGAAAGGATCCTCAGGACCCGGCGACCGCACTTGCTCCGGGAAAATCTGAAAATCCAGAATTTCACATACATTCTGACCGTCTCGAAGGCATCCGCATCGGGGTTGCCAGGAATCTCTATCATGGAGATTCCCGGATGGAACAACTGCTGGATGATGCAGTCCGTGCCCTCATCGATCTTGGCGCGGTGGTGAAGGATTCTTTATACCTCGACAACACCATGCTTTTGAAAATGCCTGAGCTTGAGGTGCTTCTTCATGAATTCAAACTTGGAATCAATGCTTATCTTGGGAATCTCGAGGATCACCCTGAGCATCTGTCTCCACCTAAATCCCTGAAGGAATTGATTACCTTCAATCAAGCCCACCAGGAACAGGTGATGCCGTTTTTCGTCCAGGAACTTTTTGAAAAAGCCGAACGCCGTGGTGATCTTTCCTCGGAAATTTACCTGGAATCACTCAAGGAATGTCGGAGGCTTTCAAGGCAGCAGGGAATCGATGCTTTCATGCAAAAGCATGGCTTGGATGCCTTCATTGCACCAACCTCGGGACCAGCCTGGCTGACAGATTCTGTGAATGGAGATCCGGTTTCGATTGAAACCAGTTTCACCCCTTCCGCCGTGGCAGGCTATCCCGGGATCAGCGTTCCCTTAGGATTCATTTCCGGGCTTCCCGTGGGTCTTTCATTTTATGGCAGCGCCTGGAGTGAAAGGATGCTGCTGAGATGCGCCCATGCTTTCGAAAATGCAACTAAGGCTCAAATTGCTCCCGAGATAAGCTGATGCCCACCATGAAACAATAGATCCTAAGGCCTGGAAGATTTTATGAAGATTCGGAAAGCGGGAGAAAAAGACTGGCAAGGAATTTACAGATTCCTCAGTGAAATCGTCACAAAGGGTGAGACCTATGCCATCAACCGTGATGCCGGAGAGGAAGAACTCAAACATCTCTGGTTGAAAAAGCCGGAGGCATGCTTTGTTGCCATGCTGGACGGAAGACTGGCAGGAAGTTATTACCTAAAAAAGAACCAACAAGGGGGCGGTTCCCACGTTTGTAATGCAGGTTATATCGTAGATCCAGAATTCCGGGGAAGGGGGCTTGCACGAAAAATGTGTGCTCACTCCATCGAAACCGCACTGGAAATGGGTTTTGAAGCAATGCAGTACAATTTTGTGGTATCCACCAATGAGGGGGCTATCCACCTCTGGAAATCGATGGGCTTTCAAATCGTAGGCACATTGCCAGGAGCCTTCAGACACCCTGAACAAGGTCCAGTAGAGGCCTTGATCATGTACCGTTTTCTTTGAGCAAACGCATTTCATGCATTTTTTTCAGCAGACCGGCAGACATGACTGAACAAGACTTAATCAACCATCCATGTTCCCCCAAAAGAATCTGTGTCTACTGTGCTTCGAGCACCCAATCTGACGCGGAATACAGGGATGCAGCCTTTGAATCAGGTCAACTATTGGCCAAGGAGGGCTTTGAGATTATCTACGGAGGAGGAGCACTGGGCTCCATGGGGGCACTCGCGGACGGGGCATTAGAAGCCGGAGGCCGAGTGATCGGAGTGCTCCCTGAGTTTATGCAGGAACTCGAGTGGGGTCACTCGTCCCTGAGCGAGTTGAAAATTGTTGCCAGTCTCCATGAACGGAAAATGGAGATGATCGAAAAAGCCGACGGCATCATCGCCCTGCCTGGAGGCTCAGGAACTTTCGAAGAGTTGCTGGAAGCCCTGACCTGGAAAAGGCTTGCGCTCTTCACCAACCCGATCGTGCTTTTGAATACAAGAAACTATTACGATGCCTTTCAGCAGATGATGCAGCAAGCCGTCGATGAACGCTTCATGCATCAACAGCATCTTCAAATGTGGTCCCTGGTAGACAAGCCCCTCGACCTGGTGCCGGCACTCCGAAATGCCCCAAACTGGGATCCCAAAAAAGTGGGACTAGCGGTGCAATAACTTTTCGCATCGCGGTTCAGTAATCTTGCGGATATTCACGCCGTGAGACCCATGGCAAGGTGTATGTTTTCATATTACCGTGCGATGGGAATGATTTGTTTTGAAGATCCTCCACAGATCTCGGAATTCCCATTTCAAGGACGATCAACCATCCTCAATCTGATTCAATCTTTGTTTAAACCATGAGCGAAACTGCAGAAAAAATCATTTATGTCACAACCAATGGGCCTGAATCTCCGGAAAAAGCCACTCTTCCTTTTAAACTCGCCAATGCCGGTCTGGCGCTTGACCTGGATGTGGTGATGGCGCTTCAGGGGCCTGCTGTTTATCTGGCCATGCCGGGCATGATTCCCCATGTCCCGGATACCAATACCAGTTCCCTGAAACAGATGCTGGAAGTGTTTGTCGAATCCGGGGGACGTCTGCTGGTCTGCATACCCTGTATGGAAGAAAGAAACCTTAAGGCAACGGATCTTATCGAACAGGCGGTCCCTACTTCGGGAAGTGCACTCACCGAAGAAATCCTCAGTGCCAAAGCCATTTTGACCTATTAAAAACCTGAAAGAAA
The DNA here is from genome assembly GCA_001469005.2 of SAR324 cluster bacterium lautmerah10. Taxonomy (GTDB): domain Bacteria; phylum SAR324; class SAR324; order SAR324; family NAC60-12; genus UBA1014. Next base: position 8,998 of record LNZD02000273.1, on the reverse strand, counting down.
AACAAACTTCTGAAGGACTAACAGTAGACCGATTTTGGATTCAGAGAGGATAGGCGAGTTTCGCATTCTGTGAAAATAACTTGTTCTGTTCATCTTCACTGAAATGCTTAACTAAATCATGAAATGACTGATAGAGCCGGGAAGCGGACCAGCCGAGATGCTGTTCGACTGGAAAATTCGAAGCAAAAAAGCACCGATCGACTCCAAACAGATCAATGATTTTGAGGACCGTCTCTTTGACCAGTTGGTTCGAATCCCATTCAGGATCCTGGTAGGTCAGCATGGAAAGCTTGATGGTCGCCTGTTCCAGTTCCGCAAGTCTTCGCATCCCTTCCCAATAGCGCTGACCCTGCTCTAAATCAGCCAAAGTCGGACTCCCCAGATGCCCGATGATCATCGGAATGTTGGGATGTGCCTCGCCCAGGATGGAAGCATCAATAAATTGATGAGGGTTCAGTTGGAGATCAAAGGACATTCCGAATTCTTCCAAAAGGGCGAATCCCTTTCGCCACGATGGATTTTCCAGAAAATCACCTCTTTTTTCATTCCTCGGCCAGGAGGGTTCATGGTTGATGATCTGCCGGATTCCGCAAACCCTTTGGTGCTGCTTGAGGGATGCAAGAATATTTTCAATATTTGAACTCTCCAAAGGTGCTGATGCGACAATCCGATAATCCAGTTTGGACCTGTCCATTTCTTTGGAAGTCCAAACCGTTTCGGCCAAACAGCTTTCTTCAAAAAGAGGTCCATCGCTTTCCACATGACAGACACTGACGGCCTCGACAAAAACTCCCCCGGTTAGTTTAAACCCCTCCATCGCCATATCATTTTCATAGCGATCGATGGTGTAAACCGGATCTTCTTTCGGGGCAAACAACTGTGCCGGGTCATGGCCGCTTTGAGTGACTTCGGACACATCCCAGATGTGAAAATGCGGATCCCAGATGTTCACCATATTTTTCTGATTAAAACGTTATCCTGAATTGACCTGAATTTCCGATCCCCATCAAGGCATGTGAAACATCGGATCCAGATTTTTCACCATCGGTGAACCATCGGAATTGGTGACCATGATGTCTCCCATGAACTTCCACCATCGCTGCATCACTTCTTGCTCTGGAAGTGACTCCATCTTATGGTCTTCTGTTCGCCGAAGCACTGCAAAAAGGGTTGATGTTTCCTCATCCAGAAAAATACTGTAATCGGAAATTCCAGCATCCTTCAGTAAGTCCACCAATTCAGGCCAGATTTCGTCGTGCCTCTTTTGGTAAAGCTCTCGTTGACCCGGTTGCAATACCATCTTGAAGGCGATTTTTTCCATGGCTTGTTTGAATGATATAAATAGTTTCTTGGTTTTTAAATCAGCAAAAGCAAGGAGACCCTACCCCTTTCAGGTCTCTTTATGAATCTTTATTCCATAAACTCCCCCTAACTGGTAGAAGGGGGAGCCTTTGATGAATGGACGTCCTAAAATTTATTTAGAGGCCGCCTCTACATTGTCCTTAGTGTAGACGCTGAACGGTCCCATCTTGACCCGAAGTCCCTTATCACGGGTTGGGTCCTTTTCGATGGTGTAATATCCCATTCTTCCTGCCTTGAAAGTCTCACCTGCCACTCCCTCGATTTGGCCGGTTGCGATCATATAAGTGGCATAATAGGAAAGGTATCCCAGATCGACGAAACTCCAGAGAGCGAACTCAGGAGCACAACCATTGAGGGTATAACTCACCATCTCGGCGGGAAGTCCGAGTCCACTGACTTTGACCTGATCACAGAGTCCCTCATCCTGCATGGCTTTGGCTGCCGCGGCAATTCCAACCGTGGTCGGTGCCATGATCAATTTCAGGTTGGGATATTTGTCCACCAGCGCCAATGCCTGGTTGTAGCTTTTTTCGGACTGATCATCCCCGTAGACCAAATCCACCAATTTAATTTTGGAGTATTTGGGATCTTTCAGATGTTCCTTCATCGAAGCATTCCAAGCATTTTGGTTGGCTGCATCGGGAGTTGCCGAGAGAACAGCGAATTCTCCTCCTCCAGGTCCGAGGATGCTCAGCGCCATATCGGCCATCACCATCCCGGTTTCATTGAAATCCACCTGGGCAATGAAGAGTTGTTCTCCATCTCCGGAAGGAATGGGAGAGTCCCATGTAACCACCGTCATTCCCTTCGCTCTTGCCGCTTTGGCAGCAGGAGCAATTTGATCTCCAGCATTATTGGAGATCATGATTCCATCCTGCCCCTGGGTCGTGGCAGTGGTTAAAATTTCAATCTGACCGGCAACGCTGTTTTCCGGAGTTGGGCCAAGGAATTCCAATTTTCCTGGATTGCCCAGTTCCCGGTGTGCTTCCTGCGCACCATTGTTGGCCTGGTCAAATACCAGGATACCGAGGAATTTAGGCATCAAAACCAAATCCGCTTTCATGCCTTTTTTGGCGATGGTATGAGCCATCACCGTGGCTCCAAAAAAGAGAGCCGATACTGCAATCAAAGAAATAATTTTTTTATACATTTTGTTCCTTAAAACGAGTTATTTAATAAAAGATTCCAAACGGGTTCAGTTCATAGGCAAACTCCAAAAGAATTATAAATCATGACGCATATTTTTTTTCAAATATGCCTTCAAGCCAGGTTTTGATGTTGGGGATCATTGCAGAGAGGATCAGAATCACACCAATGACTCCGGTTTGGATATGACCTGTCACATTCATCAGTGACATCCCATTTCTTAAATACAGGACGATCAAAATGGAGAGAATCACTCCGTAGATTGAGCCCGAACCGCCGAAAATACTGACTCCGCCCAATAGCACCATGGTAATGATATCGAGTTCAAAACCCAGTCCCATATCACCCCGGACCGATCCCAAGCGAGCCGCAAAAAGAATCCCGGCCAAGGCGGAAATCAGTCCTGACATCATGAACAGTATGGTCTTGACCCTGGCAACCCGGACCCCGGAATACGCTGCAACTTCCTGATTGATCCCAATCACATAAACATAACGACCAAAACCAGTGTATTGAAGGATCAATACTGATATCACAAGCAGAACAAGAAAAATGTAGACTGAAAGAGGCAGTGGCCCCCAAAAAGGCTGCTGGCCTAAGTTTTCAAACCATGGAGGAAAAACCCGGATCGAACGATCCTCAATCAGGACCCTTGCCAGTCCCCGAAAACCAATCAGCATCGCGAGGGTCACCACCAGGGACGGTAATTTGACCACCGTGATCCAGTAGGCGTTGAATGCACCTCCCAGGAAACCGATGATCAGACAAAGACCAATCGCAGTGCTGGTGGAAGTCCCCGACTCGACCATCCATCCCAGAGCACAGGCTGCCAATCCCATCATCGAAGCAACGGAGAGGTCTATTTCTGCATTGAGAATGATGAAAGTCATGATCAGGGCAATGATGATCTTTTCCACCGACAGGACAAAAAGATTGACCTGGTTTTCAACGGTCAGAAAGGCAGGTGAATGAAAAGAATTCACAGAAATGATCAGCAACAGAACCACCAAAAGAAATCCCTCCCAACCCATCAGCTTTTTCAATTTCAAAGACATCGTTTCAAAATCTAACTATTTGAGTTGGTTGAGGCAGCATGCCGCTTGGCCCAATAAAGCCGAATTCGCTTCATGAAAATGCTGTCGGTTGCAACAGAAGCCAGGATCAAAAGTCCGAGAAGGGCGTCTCTCCAGAATTCGCTGATCTGGAGCCAGCGGATCAGGCTGTTTTCGAGCAGATCGATCAATACCGCTCCTAAGGTTGCTCCAAAAATACTTCCTGAACCTCCGAAGATATTCACTCCTCCGACCACCACTGCCGCAACGGACTTCAGCTCAAAACCGATTCCAGCAACAACGGTAATGTTTCCAAACCTGGCAAGGAACAAAAAGCCTGTCAGTCCTGCCAAAGCACCACAAAGCAGAAAACTGATCAGAACGATTCTCTGGGTAGGAAAGCCGGCATTATTGGCAGCTTCTGGATTGGACCCGATGGCATAAAGTTTTCTGCCAAAGGAACTGAACCTTAGAAAGAGTTGAAACAGGATCACCACAGACAACATGATGACCACCACAAATCTCAAATGAAGCCTTCCATGGCTCATTACATTCAATCTCGGAAGGTCCAACAACCATTGGGGAAGATTAACGGTCAAGACCGTCTGTGCATCTGAATACTCCACTAATAAGGTCCTGAACAGCGCCATCGTTCCCAAAGTCACAATGATGGCCGGGACCCGGCAATAGGCCACCAGAACTCCGTTGAAACCTCCCATCAAAGCGCCCACACCGATTGCCATCAGAACCGCGACCAGAGGGTCAATGTCGTTATTATGGGAAAGCTGCTGACCGACAAAATAGGCGGTAAAACCGACAATCGAACCCACCGAGAGGTCTATGTTTCGTGTCAAAACAACCAGTGTCTGGCCAATTGCCAACACCGCCATGATTGCAACGCTGGTTGAAACTCGGTTAAAAAGACGTGCATTGAGGTAGTGGGGAATCATCATCGCGAAAAATACGACCACCAGGCAAATCAGCAGAAGGAGGACCAATTCCCTTTGCTTCTCAGGCCTCATCTGACTTAAGTATTTGAGCATTGCCTTACCTTCATTGCCCCATCGCCAGTGCCATCACCGATTCCTGGTCGGCTGAAGCGCCTTCCAAAATCCCCATCTGCCTGCCTTCCCGCATCACAAGAATCCGGTCACTGAGAGCAAGAACTTCAGGGAGGTCTGAAGAGATACAAATGATGGCAATCCCTTCTTTCGCCAATTCTCTGATCATTTGATGGACCTCTGCCTTGGCTCCAATATCAATCCCTCGGGTTGGTTCGTCCAAAATGAAAATCCTGGGTTGGGTGTTCAGCCATTTGCTGAACATCACTTTTTGCTGGTTCCCGCCGGAGAGTTTCCCAACTTCGTGGGTCAGGGAAGGGGTTTTGATTTCAAGCCGGTTCTTGAACTCTCCAGCGGTTTGCTCTTCTTTTTCACTATCGACAAACCCAAAAGCCCCAAGGTATTTTTTAAGGGATGCCAAGGTGATGTTTTCTGTGATGCTCATGGGCATCGCCAGTCCGAGTTTTCTGCGATCCTCGGTCATGTATGCGATTCCTAATTTTTGAGCCTGTTGCGGAGATTGGATGTCTTCCGTTTGTCCTTCGATTTCGATCGATCCAGAATCCGCAGGAGACACACCAAAGATCGCAAGCCCCACATCGGTTCTCCTGGAACCCACCAATCCGGCAGATAGAATTTGGAGACTTCTCTGCCAACCATTTCCTGGATCAAACTTTCCCGGGTTACCTCATTTACAGGATTGGTTGAAATCTTATGACCGTCCCGAAAAACCGTGATTCTATCGGCAATTTCGAATACTTCTTCAAGGCGGTGGCTGATGAACAGAACCGCTACCCCTTCATCCCTTAGCCTTCGGGTCACACCGAAGAGTTGAGAGACTTCATGGGATGATAAGGATGCTGTAGGCTCGTCCATTATCAGCACCTTCACATTCAGCGATATGGCTTTTGCAATTTCGACCGCCTGCTGTGCCGCCAGGGTTAGTCCGCTTGCAGGAGAACGGACATCCAACTGTATTCCGAGGTCATTGAGTATGGTCTCCGCGTCCTGGTAGATCTTTTTCCAACGGACAAAAAAACCTCGGTCCCGATGGCTGATGAAGATGTTCTCTGCCACATCCAAATCCGGAAAGACCATGGGTTCCTGGAAGATGGCTGCAATGCCAAGGGATTGTGCTTCCTGGGCATCAGAAATTCTGACCGGTTGCCCATGAAGCAGAACTTCTCCCTGGTCAGCTTGCTGGATACCGGTCAGGATTTTGATCAATGTTGATTTTCCTGCCCCGTTTTCACCAACCAGCGCATGGATCTCCCCGGCTTTCATATCCATCGAGACATCTTCGAGAGCCTGGGTCATGTCAAAACGTTTGGAGAGATTCCGGACGTTCAGGACCATTGATTCTGATTCCACAATAAATTCCTTTATCAATCAGGAAGCAATAGGTGACTCAAAACCGGTTTTCCGGAATTCCTGAATCCTGTAGATGGATCCCGGATCCGGCGGTCTCGGGAGAGGCATGCGGGCATCGGCATCCTCAAACCTTGGGGAGAGGGTGCTTTTACCCAAAACCATTTTTTCCTCGAATTCCCCATAATTCCCATAAACCTCAAAATCGATCAGAGGCCATGCATCGGCTGCTGCATATTCGTAAAGCAGCAATCTTCTTGAACGGTCTGAAGTATTTGGAGCCGAGCCATGGAGAGCTTTAACATGATGAAAACTAACGCTCCCTGCAGGTCCCGTGATCTTTGTAGCCGAAGATGGGTCAAGTTTTTCTCCGAGAAGATCCACCGATCCACAGAAAACCTCTCGATGATGATGATCCATGGTTTTCCCTTGATGACTCTGGGGGAAGATCATCAGCGGGGCATTCTCCTGATCGATGTCATCCAGCATGATCCCGACCGCAAGTAAATCCGGGTTGGTGTGGGGATAAAAGGCCCAATCCTGATGCCAATCAACAGCAGTGCCGCCTTTTGCGGCCTTGATGTTCAATTTGCTGTTTCGAAAACGGACATCCTCACCAATCAGGATTCTGAGGATTTCCAGTAATTTCGGGGCTCTCACCAAATCCGCAAAAGCTTGATGCTGCTGATGGGGAACTTTGATCCTTTGAACCCTTGGTGTGGTCTCGGTGTGGTCCGGTTCCAGGTCGAATCTTTCATCTGACTCCCGATAACTTCTTGATTCCTCGATCAGCGCATCACACGCCTGCTGAAGTTTCTGAATTTCCGATGTTTCAAACAGCGACTCGATGAGGACAAAACCCTCCTGGTCATAATGTTCTTTCAATGCAGAAGCATCGATCATCGGCATAACTCCTTTTCACCAGACTCGAAAGAATGATACATCGCATCAAGGACCTGAATCGTTTTCAAACCAATCTCATGATCTCCACAGTTTCTGGCAGGTTCTCCCCTGCAGATCTCTACAAAACGGTTGACCGATTCTTCTGTGGTGTAGGAACCGTAGCCTCCTCCGTGTCCAATTTCGTGGATTAGATCCTCTTCATCAAATCGGCTCAGAGTCAGACGCTCCCTTCCCTCTTCAACATCCAGCAGAAGCATTCCTTCACTGCCGTACACCCTCAATTCGAGTTGAGGAGGACTATGCTTCGGCAATCCAGCTGCGCCAGACAGCGAAGCGGTTGCACCTTTTTCAAATTCCACAATTGCTGCGTCAAAATAATCCACTCCTGTAGGAGATTTGCTGCAGACTCCCCTCACGGACACAGGTTCAACGGGACAAACACAGAATAAGGCCGCCAGAGCATGGGACATCTGACCCCAGCCATAGCCTCCTGCGCGACTCGGGTCTGCCCAGGTTGATGGTGGTGGCCGATAAAGATGATCTTTGGTTTCCAGCATCGGTTCTCCGCCAAAGAGGTCCAAGAGGGCTGAAGACATGTGGAGCATGATGTGCCGCACCTCACCGATTCTTTCCTCTTTCACCCAATCTGCCGCCTTTTCCATGTAATGGGTATGATTCAGGCCATAGGGCGTCATCAGGGTTTTCCCGGATCCTTCCACCAGTGTATGCAGCCGCCTCGCCCCTTCAATGTCTGTCGTCATCGGTTTTTCCACCAAAACATGACAACCGTTCTCTATTGCCGCAGACGCGTGCTCTTCGTGGAGAACGTGTGGTGAGGCGACAATCACTCCATCCAGATCATGAGCATACAATTCCAGGTGATTTTCGGATGCAACCTGGATTTCGAAACGCTGCTGGATTTTATCCAGTTCTTCCTTCCCAAGCCTGGAAACAGCCACCAGATCCGCATGGGAATTCTTGAGAAGATGGGGGATATGAAATTCACAGGCCCACCATCCTGCTCCCACCACTCCAATTCTTGCTAACGCCATCTTAGCCTCCGTAAATCTTCTTTAAAAAACACACAATATCATGAATTAACAATTTGCTGGATGGTGAAATGGATTGAATGAAAAAGCTCTTAATTTTAAATTGAGATATTATACATAAAATGTAATACATGATTTAAAGGAAAAACAAGTTTTATCAGTGAACGATGGAACTCACCTCACTCACGATCAAAGACCGCCCCAAATCTCTGGTTCAGATTGCCCAGGACGCAATCCGGAGAGGAATCATCCAGAAGGAACTGAAACTGGGGCAACCTCTAAAAGAAGCATCTCTGGCCCGTCCTCTTCAGATCAGCAATACACCGGTCAGGGAAGCGCTTTCTCTTCTAAAAGCAGAGGGACTTGTGGTTTCAGTGCCTCACAAGGGCTACCGGGTTTTCACCTTAAATCAAGAGGAGTTGGTGGCCTTCTGTGAATTGCGTTTTACGCTAGAGGCCCAGGCTTTACGTTATGGAATCGAACGCAATCCCAAGGAACTGGTCCAGAAACTCCATGGTATTTTGCTTAAAATGCAGAAAAATCAGGATGAATCAATGCGCGAAGAGTATCTGAATCTGGACACCTTGTTTCACATTTCGTTTTTCAAAGCTTGCCAAAACGATTTCTTACTAGGGCATTATCAAAAGATCAATTCGATGATCGAAACCATGCGTCATTACATTTCCATCTCGAATGAGGCCACCCAAAAATCCTTGGAAAATCATGAGGCGATTGTCAATGAAATCGATGAAGGGAAGATCCCAAAAGCGATTGAATTACTGGAGGATCATATTGTCAGTTGGTCTAAAAGATCCAACATCGAATTTTCCTAGCTCAATTGCTTAAAAACATCTCAGGATCTGTTGAATGCCTGAAGCCAGGTACCAATGGGTCAATAGTCTCAAAAAGCATCCAGAATGAGCATCCGCTGATAAGACTCCAGAACATATTTTCCTTGACCAAATCCTTCCTGAGGAATTTCCTACTCTCCCCGACAGACCAACGGCCATTGTATTTGAAGCTATGTTCTTGTGCTCGCCTGAGGTAGAGCCTGGCA
>LNZD02000272.1 GCA_001469005.2 SAR324 cluster bacterium lautmerah10 | reverse complement strand
GTTCAGAAATCCGCTTTTTACCCTCCAACCCTCTCCGTCCCAGAGGCTTTGTGAATCTTCTGTGCCAAGAAGAGTAAAAGGCATCCTTGAATCAGGCAATGGGAAGTAGAATTTCATCTCATGGATCCTTTTTTCGCATTCAGCAAGTTTCAACGAAGATGATTCTCCGACGCGGATCGATCTCGTCAAGGTATGCCAGACCAGACTTGAGGCTTCCTCGAGAGATTCTTCTGAAAATCCGTGTTTTTCAGCAATCCGGGTAAGCTGTTGCCGCACCCCGTAATTTTGGGCCCATTCCTCTGTTGAGGTGGATCCCAGTACCTGGGCATAATCGATCCTTTCCAGGATTTCATGGAGAAAATTCCCGGTGGATGCCCCTCCCGGAAGTTTCAGCGTGGACGGATCAGCTTGTTTCGACGAAGTGGGAGATTCTGCATTGATGGATTCAGGTTCGTCCGCTTCACGGGTTTCTTCGAAATCGTCTTCGGCACGGGCTTCAAAATGAGGAAGGGTGAAATTTGAATCACGCCCAGGATTGGAACTTCTTCCATGCTCCCGTTCCTTCTGCAAACGGCTGAAGGAAGTCACAACGAATCCTCTTCGTTTTTTCTTGAGGGCATGGATGAAGTCTTCTGGAGATTCACCCTGTAGATGAGGGATCCCGGAGCGTTTCATCAAGTCTTCAAGTTCTTCCTCGATCCCTTGAAAAAGTTCTATATCAGAATTTTCCTGTTTCTGATCTGCGACTCTGTTCTGGGTTGTATCCGATAGAATGACGGTGCTGGAACTAAACGGAAATTCCCGGGATGACTCTGGGCTTGAGTCTTCATTTTGAAGATGGATTTCCTCGATAATCGGGTCGAGACTCGGCATCAGTTCCTGTTGACAGCACGGTTTGTATTTCATCCAGCGCAGGGGTTTGTTGCCGCTTAGAAAATTCACATAAGGCAGATAAAGCCGGCCTCCGGCACGGGTCAGGGCCACATAAAGCAGGCGTTGGCGTTCAGCTTTTGTTTCTTCTTCGAAGGCTTCGGGGATTCCTCTTCCAAAAAGTCGGATGACCCTTTGGCCGTGTTCATCGTGATAGCGGTAATGTTCTGAGGGAGGATCTCCGGAAAATCCCCCGAAGATGAAAACCACAGGAAATTCGAGCCCCTTGGAGGAGTGCATCGTCATCAGTTGGACTGCATTTTCCTCACTCTCCAGCCGAAGCAGATCGCTGTTTTCTTCCGCGGCACTTTTGTCCTCGATCAATCGCTGAAGATGGCGGAGTGCCTCCTCCAGGCTAAGTCCGTGTTCTCGGATGCGTTGCTGGAGGTACTCCAGGATTTGGGAGATATTGGTCACTCCACGTTCATTGGGGGCAAGAAACAGTTCACGTTCCATCACCCTCGTTTGTTCGAGAAGGTCCTGGAACAGTCTTCCGGTTTCGCCATCCATTGCCATTTGTTTCCAACGACGGAAATGAAAAATCAACTTTGGCTGAGTGGTCAATGCCGAAGCCGTTTCTTCAAGCGCTATTCCAAAAAAACGGGAAAGCAAGGCCAGTCGGATGCGCTGAGGCTGGTCTTCCTGAACCACAGCATTCAGCAGGTCCAGGATTTCACGTGCTTCACGTGTCTGAAAAAGCCCACGCTGTTTATAGAAGGCGTATGCAATACCATTGCGGCTCAGGGCTTTGGACAGGATTTCGCCTTCCGATGTTTTGCGAAAGAGAACACAAATATGATGTTCTTTCAGCGGGGAACCCTGATTCTCTCTCCCGTCATGCCATAACACCTTTCGCTCCAGCAGGCCTTTGATTTCCTGAGCGATGGTTTCCGCGAGTTCCTGCTCCGGTTTTTTGCGATTTGAATCAAGAAAAGCATTGAGCAGGTCGTTTCTGTATTTACCGCAAAGCTGAGGTCCGGTTTCTCTGGAAACAGCTTTGAGGAAGTCGTCCTCGCTTCGGCAATCGGTCCCCGCCGCCCTGAAGAGCGCTGCCATCATCTCATCAGGGAAGGGATTGCTCGGTTTCTGTTTCAGTTTTTCAAGCTGGTTCCGAGCGATTCGGAACCTGGGCTGGATCTCGAAAAAATGAATTGGTCGCCGGTTATCCAGGGAATCAATCAGTTTTATTTCCGGATTCCCGCAGAGCACACCGGAATAGGTCATTCCTGCAGGGTTTTTGAACCAGCCTGGACTTTGGAAAATCCGGTTCAATCCATCCAGCAGGCCTTCAGAAGATCGAAAGTTTCGTTGCAGGTTCAACCGTTTCGCATCTCTTCGGGAAAGCATTGAATCCCGAGCGTCAAGGTAAGTGAGCACTTCCGCGCCGCGGAATCCGTAAATCGCCTGCTTCGGATCTCCAATCACGATCAGACGATGGAAAGTGCTTTTCAAAAAGAGATGGTTGAAGATCGCCCACTGCCTCGGGTCGGTGTCCTGAAATTCATCAACGATCGCCACTTCGTATTGGGACCTGACTGCATCGGTCAGAGGACTCAAAGGCTTTTCTCCCCCTGAAGCCTGTACCGGGATCAGATTTTCTTCAACGATCCTCAGCATGTCGTCAAAATCGTAAACTCCTTCCTCGAGTTTCATCCTTTCCAGATCTTCCCGAAGCGGAGGGAGGAGTTCCCGGATCAGCCAGGCTTTCAGCAGTTTTTTGAGCTGTTCCGGTTTTTCCACCAGGAATTCGTTTTTTGCCAAAAATCCTTCGATCTTCCCCAATGCATCCATCCATTGTTTTTCTGCCTCAGGCAGATCTTCCTGGGACGCATACTGTTTCCCGTCTTTCATGTTTTTCGTACATCTGGGCCGAACGACTTTTTGAGGTTGGGAAAGAATCAGGTGGAGGAAGCATTCTTCCGTCGATAGGTCTTCTGTCCCGAGAACTTCAATGATCCGGTCCAGGCTGGACAGGATTCCTTTTTCCGAACTTCCATGGAGGTTCATCAACCAGAAAGCCTCACGCATTGGGTGATTGCCAGGAGTTTTTCTCCATCTCCGGTCCAGATTCCGAAGATCCTCCAAGAGGCTCTCGAAGGTCTGCATCACATCAGAAAAGGGCGGCCATTCAGGAATCAGCCTTCCCTGCTGGGGGTGTATCCAGGTTTCCTTCGGCATGGACCAGGAAGAGGCGCATCAAAGGGGAATGGGGAGAATCCGAAGGAAGCACCCTGGACCGCAGAAAGAGGCGGAAGCGATTCTCCATCAGCTCCCGTGTGTTGGCCTGTTGCTGGTCGAAGAGCAAACGGTTTTCAAAGGCGAACTCACGAAGGAGACGGTTGCAGAATCCGTGAATCGTGTAAATCGGAACTGCATCAAAATCGAGGAGGGCTGCTTTTAATTGTTCCAGGCGCGGAGCATCGATTTCCCAATGACTGCCGCTGCCTTCCTGTCCCAGCCATGCCTTCCCCGATTGAGCTGCGTCAACGATCTCTCTGAGCCGGGAACGCAGACGTGTCCGCAGTTCCTGGGTCGCTTTTTCGGTGAAGGTCACCAACAGGATTTTCTGCAGGGGAATCCTCTCGACCAGCGCCAGTTCCAGGACCAGTTCTTCCAGTGCAAAGGTTTTCCCGGTTCCGGCGGAAGCCTCAACCACCACGGATCGGTCCCGTGATGTTTGAAAAACCTCCATCGTGTTTGACGATTTTTGCAGCAGGTCGGACTGTTTGAGCAGTCGCAAAGGGGGCATCAGGATCTGTTGAAATTTCTTGATCAATCAGGCGATATACTTTATAAATCATTGTTTACACAGTCAATTCCGTTGCCCCCCTGATTGTTCCAAGTTCCTTCATTGTGAATGATTACCGATAAGGATCCGACTTACCTGCTGGACCAACTCCGCCAGGCGGTTTTGCTCATCGATTCAAAAGGGCGCTTAACTTACTGTAACGAAGCCGCCTCGTTGCTCTGGCATCGTGATGCTTCCAGACTCCAGGGAATGGAGGCAGACCTGCTTTTTCAGCATGATGCCCAGATCCGCGAAAAACTGAAACTGGTTCTGGAAGATGAAAAGGAATTCCAGCTCAGCAGTTATGAACTGCAGACTCCTCCACTCCAGGACCGAACTGCGGAAATCGTTCTCATTCCCGTGAGAAAGTCAGGAGGAACCCCGGATCATGCGCTGATCACCCTGTTGGAAAGCACCCGCTTCAATCATGCCAGAGAACGGGAACGAGAAACCGAACTGGCCAGGGACGTGGGGCGGTTGATGTCAACCCTGGCCCATGAAATCCAGAATCCGCTGGGAGGGATCAAGGGCATGCTCCAGTTGTTGGAACGCGACCTGAAGGATTCCGGGATGGAAACGGAACCGGCCAAGATGATGTTCTCTGAAATTGAACGCATCGAGCGTTTGCTTAAACAACTTCTGATGCATTCCCACCCGATGCCCATCAAAAGCCAGTCCTTCAACCTCCATGAATTGTTGGACACGGTTCTCAGTTTTGAAAGAAGTTCGCATCCCGGACTGCGTTTCACTGCCTATTATGATGCATCACTTCCCGACATCGAAGCGGACCGCGACAAACTGCATCAGGTATTTCTGAATCTCGTGCGCAATGCCTCTGAGGCCTGCCCTGCTGATGGAAGGGTGCGGGTGCTGACCCGGCATTGTGCCCACTGGGAACTTGCCGGGACCAACCTCGACCCGACCCGGCGCTACATCCTTGTCAGTATTGAGGACGAAGGTCCGGGCATTCCTGAGGAATTGCGTAAAAACATCTTCAAACCCCTATTCAGTACCAAGAAGCAGGGAACCGGACTCGGACTTTCGATCTCGTTCCGTCTGGTCGAATCCCATGGCGGACAACTCCGTTATCAACCAAGCGAAAGAAGCGGTGCCTGTTTCCAGGTCATACTTCCGGAATCCCAGTCTGAGCCCTTAGAGGAAAATTCGCCCAATTTCGTTTACCAAGATTTAAGAAAGGAAATTTCATGAGTGAAAAAGAAAACATCGTCATCACCGGGATGGCAAGAACCCCGATGGGTGCCTTCCAGGGGACGCTCAAGGACGCAAGTTGCGCCGAGCTGGGGGCAGCTTCGATCCGTGCAGCCCTGGAACGAAGCCGCGTCGGAGCCGACGAGGTGAGTGAGACGATCATGGGTTGTGTCCTTCCTGCAGGACAGGGGCAGGCCCCGGCAAGGCAGGCTGCACTCGGTGCGGAGATGCCGCTTTCCGTCTGCTGCACGACGGTGAACAAGATGTGTGGATCCGGGATGAAATCGGCCATGCTTGCCCATGACCTGCTTCTGGGAGGAGAGGAACGGATTCTGGTGGCTGGCGGAATGGAAAGCATGACCAACGCACCTTACCTGCTTCCCCGTGCCCGGTCCGGCATGCGGCTCGGCCATGGTGAAGTCGTCGACCACATGTTCCTTGACGGCCTTGAAGACGCCTACGACCGCGGAAAATTGATGGGAACCTTCGCCGAAGCTACTGCAGGACGTTACGGTTTCTCCAGGGAAGCCCAGGACGAGTTCGCCATCCGCTCCCTGACCCGTGCCAAAAAAGCCATTGAGGAAGGAATTTTCAAAGAGGAAATCGTTCCGGTCACCATCAAAGGCCGAAAAGGGGATACGTTGGTTGAAACCGATGAAACCCCGCTCAAAGCCAACCTCGAAAAAATTCCCACCCTGAAACCCGCTTTTTCCAAAGACGGGACGGTGACCCCGGCCAATTCCTCCTCAATCTCCGACGGGGCTGCCGCATTGGTGATGATGCGGGAATCCACCGCGGAGAAACGCGGAATCCGCCCCATCGCCAGAATTCTTGGACACACGGAGCATGCCCATGAACCTGCCTGGTTCACCACCGCTCCGGTGACTGCCATAAAAAAACTCCTGGAAAAACTGGAATGGAATGCGGGAGACGTGGATCTCTATGAAATCAACGAAGCCTTTGCCGTAGTGACCATGGCGGCGATCAGCGAACTGGAACTTGATCCTGAAAAAGTGAATGTCCACGGTGGGGCCTGTGCCCTCGGGCATCCCATCGGGGCCTCCGGTGCACGAATCATCGTTACCCTGCTGGCAGCACTGAAACACCATGGTCAGCGCCGGGGATTGGCCAGTCTCTGTATCGGAGGGGGAGAAGCGACTGCTCTCGCCGTCGAGTTGATCCAATGAGACCCATTCCTTAGGATGCTTTCAGGGAAAGGGTTTGTCTTCCGGTTCAACTGACGTTAAAATAATTTCTTCGGGACGGCGGGCGTAGCTCAGCTGGTAGAGCGCTGGATTGTGATTCCAGTGGTCGAGGGTTCAAATCCCTTCGCTCGCCCCAGATTTTCCCACCCAATTACCTTGCCCTGCGCGGGCGTAGCTCAACTGGATAGAGCATCAGACTTCGGATCTGAGGGTTAGGGGTTCGAGTCCTCTCGCCCGCGCCATTTTTCCAGCCTATTTTAGTATCACGTTCATTGTGATAGTCTCTACCCTCAAAAGCCCCGGGCTTTGACCTTTGAATGTGATTTGAATGCTTCGATTTAGAAGGTGTAAGCAAATCAGGGAACTTCAATCAATTTTTGAAAAATGTCGGTAAAAAAATTACGAGATGAAGCTGTTTCTAGGGCATTGGGGAACATTCGTCAGATAGAAGAAGCGATGGGAGTCGGCTATGATTCGCTTAAGAAAATACGTTCTGAGTTGAATGAATTAGCAAGTGACCAGAGCCTGTTTCCAAGGGCTCATTTCCCTGTATCCGATTCAGGAGAATCTGTTGTCTATCGCCTTTCTGAAGATGACGATCATCGATTTGCCCTTTATGGTTCGGTGGGTACTTCGGGCAAAGAGGTCCCTCCGCACAACCATACGACCTGGGCTGTGATCGTGGGTGTCCATGGCCAGGAGTTCAACCGGTTTTATGAGCGAACCGATGACCGTTCCGTTCCTGGCAAGGCGGTTCTGAAAGAAACCGGGGATTTTGTCGTTACCCACGGGAACGGAGTTGTATTTATGCCTGATGATATTCATTCCATTTCAACCGAAGATGCAGAATCGACCTTGCATCTTCATATGTACGGAATGGCTCTGGATCATCTTCATCACCGTCTGGTCTTTGATCGGGAGGCTCAAAGTGTCTCTACCATGCCCATACGAAATGACATTCAAGATCCTTTGGGTTAAACGGGAATCCCTGGAATCAGCATTCCGGAGAGTGTAATAAAAAATGATATTTTTAAAAAAGATTTAAGCCCTCGAATTGAAGCATCAAATGAATTCCATTTCTGCAGAAGAGTTAAAAACGCGGATCGTTTCGGGTAAGGAATTTGCCCTCATCGATGTCCGCACAAAGGGGGAATTTGCGAAAGCACATCTCCTCTTTGCCGTTTCGATTCCTTTGGACAAGCTTGAACTCGTCTTTCATCAACTCGTACCCAGATTCGAAACCCCGATCATATTATGTGATGACGGCAGCGGAATGGCTGAACGTGCTGCCGATCGGCTCATTCAATTTGGCTACAACCGCATTGATATCCTCCAAGGTGGCATCCATGCCTGGAAGGAAGCAGGATATGAGATCTTTTCCGGAATCAATGTCCCCAGCAAGGCTTTTGGGGAATTCGTGGAACAAAGGTACTCAACCCCTCATCTATCCGCAAATGAACTCAAAGCCAAAATCGATGCCGGTGAGAAACTCGTCATCCTCGACAGTCGGCCGATGCAAGAATTTACAAAAATGAATATTCCCGGAGCCTACTGTTGTCCGGGAGCAGAACTGGTCTACCGGGTCTCTGATGCGAGTATTGATTCAGAAACCATGGTCGTTGTCAATTGTGCTGGTAGGACACGGAGTATCATAGGATGCCAATCGCTGATCAATGCCGGGGTTCCCAACCCTGTAGTCGCCCTCAAGGATGGGACGATGGGGTGGCATCTAGCAGGATTTGAACTAGAAAAGGGACAGTCAAGATATGCTCCCAAAGTGAGTGAAACCGGCTTACAACGCTCAAAGGAAATGTGCCGGGATGTCATCAAACGTTTTGGAGTTCAACAAATCAAGGTTTCAGAACTCAGGACATTTCAGAAACAATCCGAAGAACGTTCCCTTTTTCTTTTGGATGTGCGTTCTCCGGAAGAATTCGAATCCGGACATTTAGCCGGATCCAAGTCTGCACCCGGAGGTCAATTGGTTCAGGCAACAGATGAATATGTAGGAGTCAGGAATTCACGTTTGGTTCTTATCGATGACACCGGGGTTCGGGCCATCATGACCGCATCCTGGCTGATCCAAATGGGATGGGAAGAAGTCTATGTCCTTGAAGGAGGACTGGAGAAGAATGATCTTGAAACAGGTCCGGAGCAAAAGAAGGTTTTGGGACTTGAGGAAGTGAATCCTGATAATCTTTCTGCAGAACAACTGAATCAAATCATCCAAAACGAAAATCCTCTGATCTTAGACCTTGCCGACAGTCTTGAATTCAGAGAAGGGCATCTTCCGGGAGCGAAAAGGGCTTCACGAAGCGGAATGGCCAAGTACCTTGAAAACCAGAATCGCCATAGTCATGTCATTCTCAGTTCCTCTGATGGTGCATTGGCGTCTTTGACGGCAGAAGAAGTTCAAAGAAATTTAAATCGAGAAGTCCTGGTTCTGGAGGGAGGTGTTGAGGCCTGGAAAAAGGCGGGTTACCTCCTGGAACAGGGGGACGATCCTGATGCAGGAGAACTGTCTGATGATGTGTGGTACAAACCCTACCAGAGAGTCGATGCCGTTGAGGATTCCATGAAGGCCTACCTGACCTGGGAAGTGGGATTGGTGGAGCAAATCGAACGGGACGGCACAACCAATTTCAAACCATTCGATCCCTCTGTTTGAAAGTAAAATTTCAAACGAATTGAGGGATCTTTTTCATTGATGAAAATCAGGAGTCATTTCGAAGCTGAAGGTTGAAGGAGTGTAATGGCAAAGGGCTATATCGTTTCCATCCATACAAAAATCATCGATGAAGAAAAACTTAAACTTTATGGCGTGCATGCGAAATCCGCATTGGAAGCCAATGCTGGCAGATATGTGGCAAGAGGTTCAAACATTTCAAAACTTGAAGGAATACCCCCTGAACGTTGTACCATTCTTGAGTTTGAGAGCGTTGAAGCGGCAAAGGCATTTTATGCATGTGAGGATTACCAGGGGGCAAAGAAAAAACTCGACGGGAAAGTGGACCGGGTCATGTTCATCATAGAAGGGGTTTAATTCAGACTGATGGAGCATTCCAAAACCGCGATTGCGGATTGTCTGATCGATAATGACCGGGTGCGGGTTACCCAATATCGTTTTTCACCCGGTTCCGAGACCAAGTGGCATCTTCATGAATGGGACTATGTTGTCATTCCTCAAACCGATGGGGAACTGTTGCTGGTTGATGCCGAGGGACAGGAACAAAATGCCACCCTGACCCAAGGGGTTCCCTATTATCGGAAGGCTGGAGTCGAACATAATGTGATCAATGCCGGAACCCGAGAATTGATTTTTACTGAGGTTGAAATGAAAGCTCATCCAATTGAAGATGATGCTGATGGCCCCAGATGAATGAAAAACCCCGAAGTAAAGACCTGCTCTAGATGGGAAGCTCTCTTTTTATGAAGTCCCTCAGCAAAATTTTGCTCCCGCTTTTGATCATGTTTTGGTTAAACGGCTGTATGAGCGTCAATACCCAAATCGTGGGTCAAACCTATCAACCCCTTGAACCTCAAGAAGTCCATGTTTTCACACTGAAAGAATTCATCGAAATCATCCTTGAAAAAAGAAAATGTGAGCAACTGGCCTACATCAAAATTAAAAATATTCCCCGGAAGAAAAATTCCCTGGACTTCGCCAGTCATGAGGCGTCAAAGATTGGTGCAAATTATATTGCTGTTGTTGCCTTTTATAACCACTACCTGGGAGGGAATCATATCGAAGTGAATGCCTACAAATGTTCAGGCATCGAAAATGAAATCTTCAATGAGAATAAATTCATCTGAGCATGAAAGCTGAATCCTTTGTTTTTTCTATAGATTTTAAATCGTTTCAAACACCAAATTAAAGGCCCGTAGATTTACCCTAATCATGAAAAAATCAGGCTTTGCGTTTGTGATCTTTTTATTCCTTCTTGCTTCATGCAATGACGGGGCGGTAGAGGTAGAAATAAAAGTAAAAAATTACGGATGCAGTGACAATGCAAGTTTGGCAAATAAAAAACCATCATTTGAATTCACACTGAATGAGAAAAAAGGCCAGTGTGATGCCAATTGTATTCTTTATGTCGATACGGTCGATCATTCCCATAATCGAAAACAACACATGGGATCCGTCGATGTTTATAAGGATAGTTTTCAATTGTATGTCCTGGAAACCACCACGGGAACAAAGTGTCACCACTGGGCTGAAGGCAGACATAAATGCACTAAATCAAAGTGTAAGGTGGGGTATGAGTAAAACAAAAACTACAAACCTATGATATTTTTTGTATCCATTATTGATGGTAACTTAGGTGAAAATATTGGGATATTCATCAGAACTGAAATACCAAACCAAATAGAAACAATCCCCCCTTGATTTCAAATGGAGTACTCAACGAAGACCCATCGGCATTATTTTTCAAATCTGAATATTTGAGTTGGAGCGCTTGGTATCCCAATAAACCTTCAAATCCTGCAATCGCACCACCTAAGACGCCAGTATAATAGGCTCCGGAAGTTTTGATGGTTTCGTAACGAGCATCTGAAGTATCAATATTCCCCATACCG
>LNZD02000271.1 GCA_001469005.2 SAR324 cluster bacterium lautmerah10 | reverse complement strand
CGATGGTGGAGTGCTGACTCCGGTCATGGAAAGCGCAACGGCAGCCTTTCATCATTGGACCGCAAATAAACTTGATTACGAGTTGGGTGTTTCCAACTAAGCTCTTTCCAAGGTTATCCACAAGCTGATCAATCATTGCTTCGCAAGGGACTCTCTTCTTGGCTTCACGCCTGGAAGGTTATTTGCTTGTCCCCTTCTGATGTAAATTCATTAGAAGCATGCATGTTCAATCTTCATCACTTGAAGCCATTCTTTAAATCCTGGAAAATAATCCTAGGACTGATGATTCTTTTCCTGCTGGCGGGTTGCCTTGGGGGAGAAAGTTATGCTCCGGGTTATGCCTACCCGAGTTTTGAAAAAACACGCGTTCGTCAATATTGCACTGCCCTTTATTTTCCGCCCTATGTGGAGTACATTGCCCCTTCCCGAAAACGCAAAGTCACCTCGATCGAAAGCCGAACCCATGGGCTGCTTGCGGTTTTTGCCGACGGGCGGAGTTACCGGGTTCCCCTTCAAACCGATCTTCCTGCAGGTCAGGTCTTCTATTGCAACTATCGCTCGGAGCCCATGCCCTGTGCCTCGGATCAAGACTGGGACACACGCTGTCTCAAGGATCGTCCCTACCGTCCGGGGTTGTTCCGTTACTGAAATCCCCCCAGGCCTGAATGCGTGAGAAACTCAGCAAAAGGGCACAGAAGTTTTACCGGACCAATCCGGAAGCCTACCTTGAACTGAAGGAAATCGAACAGCGTGGAACCCGAATCTGTCCAGGTTGTGAAAAGGAGGTAGAACTCAGCCTGCTGGAATGCCCTGAGTGCGGACACATTCTGAGAACCTCACGCTGGAAGGATGCCTGGAAATGGATCCTTGGGGGGACCCTTCTGTTGATGCTCGGGTCCGGGGGATCCATGATCCTCTTTTTCGGGAATATCCCTGCTTGTGATGATCCTGAAGTCTACCAGCGTCTTCGTGGGGAATTCGATCACTCCCTCTATGCGACCACCCTCAAACTTGTTTCCGATTCAGTCATGTATTATGGTCCAACGCAGGGAATGCGTCTTTTCCAGGACAGGAATTGTCGTGCCCTGATTGAAACCAGCGAAGGGGCCGGTGTTCATGTCGAGTACTTACTTGAACATCGTTTCTTCCGGCATCATGGAATGACAATGCAAATCATTCCTGAACCATGAATCATGGGAACTGAAACTCCAAAAACCGTCATCATTACCGGCGTTACCCGTGGACTCGGTGAGGCATTAGCCGGCCGTTTCATCGACGCCGGGCATACAGTCTGGGGTTGTGGCCGTTCTCAATCAGCCATCCAAGCGCTAAAAACTCGTTGGGGAGTCCCTCATTGTTTTGAATCGGTGGATGTCTCAAAAGGTGACCAGGTACAGAATTGGCTGGATCCGCTCCTAAAGCAATTGGGTGCTCCCGATCTGTTGCTCAACAACGCCGGAGTGATCAACGGTAATGCACCCCTTTGGGAATTCGTACATGTCCTCGAGGTTCATCTCAAAGGCAGCGCGAACCTGATCCGAGTCGTGGTGCCTTCGATGATTTCCAGGGGCAGCGGAGTGATCGTTAATTTCAGTTCCACCTGGGGGCGCTCCGTTTCTCCAGAAGGGGCCCCCTATTGGGCCGCAAAATGGGGGATCGAGGGGATGACCCGGGCTCTTGCCCAGGAATTGCCTCGGGGCCTCTCTGCAGTCAGTCTCAATCCCGGCGTGATCGATACCGAGATGCTTCGCAGTTGCCTCCCTGGAATGGCACAAGCTTGCATCAAACCCGACCAATGGTCCCAGGGGATGGTCGATTTTCTCCTTCAGCTTGGACCTGAGCAAAATGGAAAGGCCTTGACTGCCCCCTGATTTTTCCTTTCCCAAGGGGATGGCTTGAATGATCAAACAGCCTGTATAAACTATTCGATAACAATCATTAACTTTCTGAAAGACGTTTCATGGGAATTCTGATCGACAATAATACTAAACTGCTGGTTCAGGGGATCACCGGATCCCAGGGACAACTCCACACCCGTGGTTGCCGGGATTATGGAACCAACATCGTTGCCGGTGTCACCCCCGGAAAAGGCGGTCAGGATTTTGAAGGAATCCCGATTTTCAATACCGTCCAGGAGGCCGTGAATGCTACCGGGGCCAATGCGAGTATGATCTTTGTTCCGCCTCCTTTTGCTGCAGATGCAGTCATGGAAGCTGCAGGAGCAAAGATTCCTCTGATTGTTGCCATCACCGAAGGGGTTCCTGTGACCGACATGGTCCGCGCCGTCGATTTTGTCAGACGACAGGGGGTCAGGCTGGTAGGACCGAATTGCCCGGGGGTGATCACGCCGGGACAGTGTAAAATCGGAATCATGCCCGGACCGATCCATGAACCCGGAAAAGTTGGTGTGGTATCCCGCTCAGGAACATTGACTTACGAAGCAGTCGGGCAACTGGGACGTGCAGGCCTTGGCCAGTCAAGCTGCATCGGCATCGGTGGGGATCCGGTCAATGGGACCAATTTCATTGATTGTCTCAAAATGTTCGAAGAGGACTCCCAGACGGAAGGGATCGTGATGATCGGTGAGATCGGCGGCGATGCCGAGGAGCAAGCAGCCGAATTCGTCAAACAAAACGTCAGCAAACCCATCGTCAGCTTCATTGCCGGGCAAACCGCACCTCCAGGAAGAAGGATGGGACATGCCGGCGCGATCATTTCCGGAGGAAAGGGAACTGCCTCGGAGAAGATGGCAGCCCTCCAGGCGGCGGGAATCCATGTCGTGAAAACTCCTGCGGAAATCGGCAGCCGAATGCGTGAAGTGCTGGGTTAAATTTTAACCCCCCTCATCAACTCTCTTACTTTCAGGGCAACATGAGTCATCCCATTGAGTTCTTTTTCGATCTCGTCAGTCCTTACAGCTACCTTGCCAGCGAAAAAATAGAGGAACTGGCCCAGCGTAACAACCGGGAACTGATCTGGAAACCCTTCCTGCTCGGTGGTTTGTTCAAAGCGTTGGATGCCCCTCCTGCTCCGGGGTTGTTGCCCTACAAAAAACCGCATCTGTTCAAAGATCTTGTCCGTCTCGCAAAATTCCATGGGATTTCCTTCAACACCCCTTCGGAATTTCCAAGACTGACGGTAAAACCTTTACGCGCCTTGCTCGGCCTGCCCAAAGAAGAACTTCCTGAAGCCGTTCATCGGCTCTACCGGGCATACTGGGTGGAGGACCGTGACATCTCGGATACGGCCGTCTTGGAAAATCTAGTCGGCGTTGAAACAGTTGAGAAAACAGGGAATCCTGAAATCAAAAAGGCTCTGATCGAGGCAACCGATGAAGCGGTTAAACGCGGACTTTTTGGGGCGCCCAGTTTCCTGGTCGGAGAGGAATTGTTTTTTGGTCACGACCGGATGGACCTGCTCGATGCACACCTGAAGGGAAAACTCTGAAAAGGCAGTTCCTCGCCTTTTCCCACCACGACTCTTAATTTCCAAAGGCGTCATCAGAGTGATGACGAGCCGTTTTTCCAGAAAGACGGATAAAAGATCACCAATGCGGTGAACAACTCCAGCCGGCCCACCAGCATCAGCCAGGATAGAATCCATTTACTCACCTCACTCAGGTGATGATAGTTGTCTGTCGGTCCTACCGCCCCAAATCCGGGGCCGATGTTCATCAATGCCGAAATGGTGGAACTGATCGCGGTTTCAAAATCAATATCGTTCAACATCCCCATCACACAGGCTCCTGCCAAAACCAGCAAAATGTTGAGAAAGAAGTAGGCGAAAGCAATCTGGATCAGTCTTTCATCCAGTTTCTGCCCACTGAGCCGGATCGAACGGATGAAACCCGGGTGGACAAAAAATTTCGTCAGTTCATGCTTTAACTGTTTCCAAAGAATCACGTAGTGAACGATTTTGATTCCGCTGGTCGTAGAGCCTGCACAGGCACCAATGAAACAGACGGTGAAGAGAAACAACTGTGCGGAAACAGGCCAGAGTTCATAATCTGCCGTGACCAGTCCTGTGGTCGTCAGTAAGGATACCACCTGGAAGGTTCCATGACGCAGAGCCTCCCAAAAGCCGGGATACATTTCAACATTCCAGAGGATCAGGCTCACCATTCCGCAAAAAAACAAACTGATGCCCAGGTACCAGCGCAGCTCGGTATTTTCCCAGACCACCTTCCAGTGTCCTTTCACCATATGGTAGTAGAGCATGAAGGTCACTCCGCCCAGCATCATGAAAACGATCGTGACCCAGTCGAAATAGGCGTTTCCATAATGGGCCATGCTGGCATTTTTTGGGGAAAAACCTGCCGTGGCCACTGTGCTGAAAGCATGGCAGATAGAATCGAACCAGTTCATTCCCCCAAGGCGAAGCAGAAGGATATTGATCCCGTTGATGATCGTGTAAAGAATCCATAACCAGATCATCGCATCCCGGTTTCTTGGAAGAAAACGCTCCCGGGTGATGACTTGTCCGGGACTGGATTCGGAACGGAAAAGGTTTGCCCCGGACATGCCGTGGGGCAGGAAGATCATCGTCAAGGTGAGAAAGCCCATTCCCCCGATGAAATGGGTTTCACTGCGCCACATCAACAACCCGTGGTCCAGGGATTCGATGTCTCGGAGGATGGTTGCACCACTGGTAGTGTATCCCGACATCATCTCAAAAAAAGCATCGGTGAAGGATGGAATGGCTCCTGAGAGCAGAAACGGCAAGGTGGATACCCCGCAGATGATGCTCCAGCCGAATACCGTCACCACAACTGCATCACGGATCGTCAACTCGAGGAAGATCGGGTTGAAAAACCTCAGTGGTGCCCCCAATGCCAACACGATCAGCATGCTGATCAAAATTGGCTGGAAATCATTCTCATCATAAAAAAAGGTTGTCGCCAAAGGCAGCAGCATCGAGGTCCCAATTACGAGCAATAGGGTTCCGATGACATGGGCGATGCTTCTGGGATGCATGAAAAAAGAAGGAACTGAAAATTCTTTATGGGAACAGCAAACCCGCAGGCTGCCTGGAATGAAGTTGGACTGTTAAGTCCGTTGAAAAAACCGGAAGGGACCTACTTGCTGGGAAGCGGTCTTGAAAAGGTGACAGAAGACCCTGTTTGGCTATGTGGTAAATACGATTCCCCGAGTTCTTTCGGAGAACAGAAGATTAAACTATCAGCGAAATCGATGTCAGACAAGTTTTGATTTAAAATGGTTTTCAAGATCAATTTGTTAGATACGGTCAAAGACTGAGCCTTCATTAGGCAGGAAAAAACGGGAGTAGATTCGGTTGGCATACTGATCGGTCATTCCGGCCATGTAGTCGCAGATTACCCGGTTCCCTTGGCTTTCGTCCTCAGCATTCTTCCATTGACTTCCAAAACGTTCCGGGAGCAGGCGGTCTGCTTCTTCGAGCAAAACCTGGAAGATTTCCACCAACATCCGATGACCCCGGAAAGTTGCACTTTGAACGGTATTGCGTTGGATGACATGCCTGGAAACTGAATCCTTAAGGGATTCCAGAAACATCCTTGGGACTTCAGGCAAGCTCACCTTCCAATGCAGAAGCGGTTCTTCAAATTCCGGGTTTTCCTGAATTTCCGCAGACTGAATCAGTGCATGAACCATCGCTCCCACCGCCTGTTTGCGGGAATGACCGGATGATGGTTTTTTTTCAAAAAGATCATCTTCCAAATTTGTGAGTTCCATCCTGGAAACCCAGTTTGGGTCCAGGGATTGATGGATTTCCTGCCATTGTTCCCGGGTATAAAGTTTCAGTGCAACGGCATCTTCCAGATCATGAACCCCGTAGGCAATATCATCGGCGAGATCCAGGATCGAGGTGTCCAGGGACTGATGAAGAGTCTTTCCATGACGGTCCACTGAAGGATCGGTGTGTCTGCCGAAACGTTGAAGGTCGTTTTGCGTCAAGGGTTCCAGAAGCCAATCCAGGATGTCCTGCTCTCCGTCCATGTAACATTTTGGAGGAACCCAATCCTTTCCAAATCCAGGGGTATGGGATTCAAGCCTCCCCAAAAGGCGCAGGCTTTGGGCATTGCTTTCAAAACCTCCGTGGAGGTGCATCATGCAGTTCAACGCTGCTTCTCCCCCATGGCCGAAGGGAGGATGTCCGAGATCATGCGCGAGTCCCAGGGTTTCGATCGTCTCCAGGCTGGGTAAAAGCGGTTGGTGATCGGGAAATCGTTTTCCCAATTGAAGCACCAATCCCCGGCCGATCTGGGCGACCTCCATCGAATGGGTCAACCGTGTCCGGTGAAAATCTCCTTCGAGAACACCGAGGATCTGGGTTTTGGACTGAAGTCTTCGGAATGCGGCGGAATGGATGACCCTCGCCCGGTCGCGTTCGTAGGCTCCTCGCGGGTCTCCGGATCTGGTTTTAAACTGCTGCTGCCTGCGCTCTTGCCAGGCAGCGGATGGCGGGTTGATATTCATGGATACTCTTGCTCGTTCTTTTCCCTGTTGAAAGCAAGAGTCTAATCTCAGCAGATGGAGGTCTTCAAGCTTTTGAATTAACAACCATATCCAGGGGCTGGCCGGTGGAGAACAAAACCTGCCTCCAGAAATCTCCCCGGGGATCAATACGTTTCTGTTCCTGAACGACGGCCTGCAGGGGAACATGGGTGAAGTGGCCGTTCCAGTAACCGATCATTAAATCGGTCTTTCCGCTCATCATTGCGTGGACGGCATTGTCTGCGAGATGGTAGCAGAAAATGGCATCATGAGGGTTGGCGGGCAGTGACCGTATCATGTAACTCGGTTCGATCAATTTCACATTGACGGGGTACCTGTTTTGAAAATGCTCGATGATTTTATTTTTCAGGAAATGACTGATGTCCTTGTAGCGGATGTTCCCTGATGCATCTTTTTCTTCTCCTGTATTGCCCATCAGTTCCTGACCGACCCCCTCCGCGACCACGATGACCGAGTGCGGATGACTTCCTTCCTGAAGTTTTTTGTGGAGAGCTTGTTCAAGGCAGTGCAGCAGGCCGTTTTCACCTTCCATCGAGAAAGGGACCTCAGGGATCAAAACAAAATTCACATCGGGACTGGCAAGGGAAGTATTGGCGGCAATGAAACCGGAATCCCTTCCCATCAGCTTGATGATGACGATGCCATAATTGTTTCCGAAGGCTTCCGAATGAGCTGCCTGCACAGCTTCTACCGCCTTTGAAAAAGCAGTTTCGAAGCCGAAGGTTTTGATGCAAAACGGGATGTCGTTATCAATCGTTTTGGGAATTCCGAGGATCCCGATATTCAGTCCGCGTTTTTCCACCTCCATGGCAATCTCATGGGCGCCCCGGAGTGTTCCGTCTCCTCCGATACAAAAAAGTTGACGGATGTCCTGGCGTTCTAGGCAGTCCACGATTTCACCAATATCCTGGGGACCCCGGGAACTCGAAAGGATACTTCCTCCGATGTTGTGGATGTTCTGAACGGTTTCCGGATTGAGTTCCATCGTCTGATGTTTGAAAGACGGAATGAATCCTTGGAATCCGTAGCGGAACCCTTGGATGTGCCGAACCCCGTAATTGTGATAAAGCTGCATCACCAAAGTCCGGATCACATTGTTGATTCCCGGACACAACCCTCCGCAGGTGACGATTCCTGTGCGGATTTTCGATGGATCGTAATATATGTTTTCCCTGGGTCCTGCTTTTTCGAAGGCGATATCTGAACCGGATCCATTGGTTTTTTCAACTTCGTAAAGGATTTTTGTCTCATCAGAAACAAAATTGAAATAGGGGGTGCCATCTTCCAATTCCAGCTTCAGTGGAGAAGGAATCCTGCAGGGTCCTAGAGATTTAATATTGAAATCTGTGGATCCGGTCATTCGAATGATTGGGGAGAAAAACGTTGTTCTTGAAATTAAACCTGAAAAAATATAACACATCAATAAATGATCCCCCAGCTTTTAAGAGGGCATCACCAACTTAGAACCTTTTCTTAACAACCGTTTCATCCATTGGTGCATCCATGAGCGGAGTCTTGGCAATGATCCTTGCAGGCGGAGAAGGAAAACGTCTGCGTCCTCTGACTTCGGTCCGCCCCAAACCTGCTGTTCCGTTTGGGGGGAATTACCGGATCATCGATTTTGCCCTGAGTAATTTTGTCAATTCCGGTTTTCTCAAGATTTTTGTCCTCACCCAATTTAAATCTCATTCACTGATGCAGCATCTCCGGGAAGGCTGGAGGATATCCGGACTCCGGGGGCATTTCATCGATCCGATACCGGCGCAAATGCGGATGGGGAA
Organism: SAR324 cluster bacterium lautmerah10; assembly: GCA_001469005.2. Classification (GTDB taxonomy): domain Bacteria; phylum SAR324; class SAR324; order SAR324; family NAC60-12; genus UBA1014. Next base: position 10,013 of record LNZD02000271.1, on the reverse strand, counting down.
ACGTTGGTATGAAGGCACCGCGGATGCCATTTACCAGAACATGAACCTCATCAAAGATACCGATCCGGAGCATGTCTGTATTTTTGGAGGTGACCACATCTATCGGATGGACATCAGCCAGATGCTCCGTTTTCATAAAAAAAGGGAGGCCAATCTGACCGTTGCGGCGATTCCGGTCCCGGTCTCGGAAGCCAAACATTTCGGTATCATCGAAGTCGATGAAAACTGGTGTATGACCGGTTTTGTGGAAAAGCCCCAAAGCAGTCCTAGGACGATGCCCGGTCAACCGGATATGGTGCTGGCCTCGATGGGCAATTATATTTTCAATCGTCATCCGTTGGAGGATATGCTCCAACAGGATTCCCAGGATGGACAATCAGTCCATGATTTTGGAAGGGATGTGATTCCGAAAATGTATCCCGGAGGGAAAGTTTATGTCTACGATTTCAGTCAAAACCATATACCCGATGCCCAACCGAAAGAGGCTGGCTATTGGAGAGATGTTGGAACCATCAGGAGTTATTGGGAAGCGAATATGGATTTGGTTGGTATTGAGCCACAGTTCAATCTCTACAACCAGCAGTGGCCTGTCCTGACTTACAATCCTCCTTTCCCTCCTGCAAAGTTTGTCCATTTCAGTGATCTCAGGACGGGTCACGCGATAAACTCCATGATCTCTCCAGGCGCCATCATCAGCGGTGCCATGGTGGAAAAATCAGTCGTGGGTTACAACACCCGTGTTCACAGTTTTTCCCATGTCAATGAATCGGTGGTGATGAACAATGTGGTCATCGGAAGAGGATGCAAGCTTCATCGGGTGATCATCGACAAACATGTGGTGATTCAACCTGGAACCGTCATCGGACACGACCCCGAAGAAGACGCCAATCGTTTCGAAACCACCGAAGACGGTATCGTCGTTATCCCAAAAGGGGCTGAGATTGGCTGAAGGCCTCAAGATTCTGGTAATCACTTCCGAGTTGGGAGGATTTTCTAAATCGGGGGGACTGGCCGACGCAGTGGGGGCTTTGTCTCAACAACTGGTCCGCATGGGCCACGACCTGAGAGTCATCACTCCCGCCTATGCTTCCGTGGAACAGCGTAATCAGGCTTCCACGGTCGTTGATTCTTTGGGGGTGCCTTTGGACTCCGGAGAAATCTGGTGCCGGGTGTTGGAATCTTCCCTGGAAATCGAGCCCGGGGCAAGCCTCCCAAAGGTTCCGGTTTACCTGGTCGAGCATGAGCACTTTTATTCCCGCAAAGATTTTTATGGTGAGAATGGTCAGGAATACCCGGACAATGCTCAGCGTTTTGGTTTTCTGAGCAAAGCCGCCCTGCAGTTGGGACTAGCGCTGGATTGGATTCCTGATATTTTCCATGCCCATGACTGGCATGCCGCACTGGTTCCCTATTTTTTACAACAAATAAGAAAAACCGATTCCCGTTTCCGGAAAAGCCGCAGCATCCTTACCATCCACAACGCAGGTTATCAGGGACGATACCCTGGATATTTGAAAAGCTGGCTGAAAATCGATGATGCCGATTTTCATCCCGATTGCTTCGAGGATTTTGGCGGAGTGAACCTCCTCAAAGGAGGCATGCTTTCGGCAGATCAGGTGAATACCGTCAGTCCAGGGTATGCCGAGGAACTGAAAACCCCTCTAGGAGGGCATGGGCTGCATCCTTTTTATCAGCGTTTGGGGCAAGATTTTTCCGGCATCCTCAACGGCTGTGATTACGGGCAGTGGAATCCGGAGATTGACCCTCATCTTCCAGCGAATTATTCCTCCAGTGATAGAAGGGGAAAAGTGTTGTGTAAAACAACATTACTGGAGGAAGCAGGATTGAAGTATCAACCTAACATTCCACTGGTCGGAATGGTCAGCCGCTTGACGGGGCAGAAAGGGTTTTCATTCCTGATCCCGGCTCTGCAGGAAATCCTTGAAATGGACCTGCAATTGGTACTGCTCGGTGATGGAGAGCCGGGAATTGCGGATGCCTTGAAAAAGATCAGGAAATCAAGAGAGGAAAAATTTTATTTCAAACAGGGCTATGATAACCGTCTTGCCCACCTGATCGAAGCCGGGTGCGACCTCTATCTGATGCCTTCCCTGTATGAGCCCTGTGGACTGAATCAGATCTACAGTTTGCGTTACGGGACCCTGCCGATCGTCCGTAAAGTGGGAGGATTGAAAGATACCGTGGAGGACTACAGAAATGCAAAAGCCCACGGCAATGGTTTTATGTTTCAGGAACCGACAGAAGAGGCTTTGATCCAGGTCATGAGGAAAGCGCTGCAAACATTTCAGAGTCATCCGAAAATTTTCAACAAAATGATTTCTGATGCAATGAATCAACGGTTTCTCTGGGAAAACTCAGCAAAGTCATACCAGAAGCTTTATTTTAAGGCTCTTTCCAGTCAGGCACTTGAACGCCCAAGATTCTAAGTGATTCAGGAAACAGATGAGGGGTTGACTGTTCCTCGCAGTCTCTCTAATTTCATTCATCCGGTAGGTGGCTCAGAAAGTCCGACCCACCAAACCTTTACAAGGAGTAAACATGAAGATCCAAAAAATCGGCATCATCACCAGCGGGGGTGACTGTGGAGGGCTGAATGCTGTCGTTAAAGGCACCTCGCAGATGGCAACCCAAAAAAAGATCCAAACCTATGCGATTCCCAATGGTTATGCCGGGCTTTACAATTTGCTGGATACCGAATCCCTGGTAGAACTGACACCGAAGCGGATCGACACATTCAGCATCGGACTGGCAGGTTCGGAAGCAGGACATTCCCGGGTCAAGATTTCAAAGATCAAGAATCCCAAGAAATATGAACGGATCAAGGACGGATTAAAAAAATTCGGTATTGATGCCCTGGTGATCAGTGGAGGAGATGATACCGGTTCGGTGGTTGAGGACCTTGATTCCCATGGAATCCAATGTGTTCATGCACCGAAGACCATGGATCTGGATCTGATGCCCTACTCCGTGGGTGGGGATTCCACCATCAACCGTATCGCCTTCTTTGTCAGCGAACTGAAAACCACAGGACGTACCCACAACCGGGTGATGATCATCGAGGTTTTTGGACGCTACGCGGGTCATACCGCTTTCCGCGGCGGGGTTGCAGGTGAGGCCGACTGTATTCTCATTCCCGAGATTCCCGTCGATTGGGATGAGGTCTATCGGCATCTGAAAAAAGTTTATATCAAACGCATCTGTGAAAGTGACATCCGCGCTGGGACCTACACCATCGTGGTTGCAGAGGGACTCAAAAATTCGAGTGGAGAACCGATTTATGATGAATCTGCAGGAGTCGACACCTTTGGCCATAAGAAACTTGCAGGCGCAGGGAAATACGTCGCCCAGGAAATCACTAAGAAATTGAGTGCCGATGAAGACATCAAACTGTTCATGGAGCAGACCGGGATGTATGTCGAGGATTTGTATACCATTCCTGAGGTGAGAACCATCACTCCATCTCATCTTGTCAGAGCAGGAACCACTTTAGCCTATGATGCCAACTTCGGAATGACCGCGGGTGCCAACGCAGTCAACCTCCTGCTCAAGGGACTCAGTGGTGTCACCGTCTGTGGAAATTCAGGAAAAACGGTGTATTACATGGAAACTCACGAAGCCATCAAGCAGCGTCATGTCGATCTGGATGAGGTGACCCTTTTCGAACAGTTGGGTTTCTGCTTTGGCCGTGTCCGCTCTTCCTATGAACCAGAATGTAAAAAAACCTACGGACCCATTGAACGCATCTACTGAATGGGCCGAAAGGAAATTTCAAACGTCTCCAATCAAAACCTTTCAATCAAAAAAACAGCATGATGGAAATCAATGGAAACCGCCTTTGGGAAAGCTTGATGGAAATGGCCGAAATCGGCGCCACCGAAAAAGGAGGCTGCCGACGATTGGCATTGACCGATCTCGACCGCCAGGGACGTGATTTGTTCGTTTCCTGGTGTCGGGAAATCGGATGTGGTGTTGAAATCGATGAGATGGGAAATATCTTTGCCAGAAAAGAAGGGCGCAATCCAGACCTTCCTCCGGTTCAGGCTGGCAGTCACCTTGACACTCAACCCAGCGGCGGCAAGTTCGACGGGGTGTATGGCGTGCTCGGGGCCTTGGAGGTGTTGAGGACTCTGAATGATCATGATCATGTTACCGAAGCCCCTATGGAAGCCATATGCTGGACCAATGAAGAGGGAGCCCGGTTTCCTCCCGCCATGATCGGTTCCGGGGTCTGGGCCGGGATTTTTGATCTGGATTACGGGCACTCCAGGGTTGATCCCGAGGGAAAAACCATCAGGGATGAACTCGAAAGGATCGGTTATCTCGGGACCCGCTCCTGCAGCCTATCTCCGGTCAAAGCCTATTACGAACTTCACATTGAACAGGGGCCTGTGTTGGAGGCACAGACAAAATCCGTCGGCATCGTCACTGGAGGGCAGGGATGCAACTGGTATCACATGCGTCTCCACGGCATGGATTCCCATGCGGGGACCACCCCCATGCCCTATCGTCGGGATGCTCTTCAGGGGGCTGCGCGGATCATTGCCCGACTCCGTGAAGCCGTGCTTCAACAGGAAAATGCCCTGGTCACTGTGGGCACCATCGAACTCCAGCACAATTCGATCAATACCATTCCCGGTGAGGTATTCTTCACCATCGATATGAGGCATCCGGATCCTCAAGTCCTTTCCGGATTGGATCAAAAACTCCGTGATCTTGTGGATGAAATCTGCCGGGAAGAAAAACTGGATCCCGAAATTGACTTGATCTGGGAAGCACCTACCGTGAATTTCGATCCGGAATGTGTCGGAAGTGTCCGCAATGCCGCGGAAAAACTCGGCTTTTCCAACATGGAAATTGTTTCAGGCGCAGGACATGATGCCTGCCAGATGAGCCATGTCGTCCCGACGGGAATGATCTTCATTCCCTGTAAAGACGGTATCAGCCATAACGAGATCGAAAGCGCTGAACCCGAACACATTTCTGCCGGAGCCAACGTCCTCCTCCATGCGATGCTCCAAAGTGCGGGGTGATAAAGAAATGCTGCGAAATTTATATACAGGTTTTAATGTTGACTTTAGATACTTTCTTGGGCTAAGTTTTTCCCCTTTCAGAGTTTAATTTTGATGTGAAATTAAATTAAATTCTATTTTAAAACCTCTTAATCAAAGGATCTAGATGAAGAAAAGAATTAGTTTTTTCACAATAATAACTTTTTTGTTCCTAGGTTTTTCGGCATATGCTCAAAAATCAGGTGGAACTCTGGTTTATCTTGTTCAACCAGAACCTCCGTCCATGGCTTCATATATTTCTACATCTGGCCCAATTGGGTTGGTTGCCCCTAAAATTTATGAAGGATTATTTGACTACGATAATGATGGAAAAATAATCTATGTTTTGGCTGAAAGTCACTCGGTCAGTAGTGATGGTAAAACGGTTACCTTTAAATTAAGAAAAGGTGTTAAATGGCATGATGGTAAATCTTTCACTTCAGATGATGTCGCGTTTACCGTGATGAATGTGCTGAAAAAATTCCATCCAAGAGGACCAAATTCTTTCAGGGAAGTGACAAGTATTGATACACCGGATTCTCATACTGCAATATTCAATTTGAGAAATCCTGCTCCATATATGTTGAGAGCTTTGTCGGCATACGAATCTCCAATTGTTCCAAAACATTTGTTGGAAGGAACAGACATAAAAAGTGCGAAATTGGGAAACAATCCTGTTGGAACCGGTCCTTTCAAATTTGTCGAATGGAAAAAAGGGCAATATGTAAGACTTGATAAGAACAAGAATTATTGGCGTCCTGGGCTTCCATATCTGGATCGTGTTGTTGGGCGTTTTGTTCCTGATGCATCCACAAGAACCGCAGCGATGGAAAATGGAGAGGTTTTGTATGCAGCCTATAATGCCGTTCCAAATATTGATGCAGTCCGTCTCAAAGAAAGGGATGATATCTCTGTAACAACAGATGGTTATTCGATGATCAATCCCGTGGCCTTGATCGAATTTAATGCTAAAGAGGGTCCATTTGCAAATCCAGCAGTGAGACGTGCTATTTCATTGGCCATAGACCGACAATTCATGATCGATAATATTTTCTTTGGTTATGGAAAACCTGCCACCAGTGCATTGTCAACTAACTTCAAACCAACGGGTTTGTATGCGAGTATGCCTAATTATCCTGCGAGAGGAGATATTGCGTCTGCAAAAGCCCTGCTTGATTCAGCTGGTATTAAGCCTGATGCAAACGGAGTGAGAATTCGTGCTATCTTGGACCTAATTCCATATGGTGAAGATTGGAGAAGGGCAGGAGAATACCTTAAGCAGGTTTTGGGAGATATTGGTATTAAATTGGAACTTCGTTATGAAGACGTCCCAACATGGTTGAAAAGAATTTATCATAATTACGATTTTGTGATGAATGTGAATTATTTTTACCAATTACCTGATCCAGTGCTCGGTGTTCATAGACACTATGGAACGGATCAAATTCGTAAAGGAACACATTTTGTTAATTCTTCACGTTACAGTAATTCAGAATTGGATGAATTGTTAGCATCTGGAGCAACAGAGGCAAATGCTCAGAAAAGAACTCAGATTTATAAAAAAATTCAAGAAATTCTTGCCAGAGATATGCCTGTTGTAAATCTTTTTGAACTCCAATTTCTTACAGTTTACAATACAAAACTTAAGGGAGCTTACAATTCTGCATTAGGTGCCTATGCTTCCTTCAGTGAAGCTTATCTCGATTAATCATTTCCTAAATTGGAGAGACATAGAATATTTGTCTCTCCAATTCTTATTTGTTTCTATTTAAATCGTTAGTCTTTTCCAGAAAATTTAAATTACAAAAAGTAATAATATTTTAAATCTTCTAATTGATTGATGAGTCGTTCGACCCAAATTTTACGATACATTATAAGACGTCTTTTTCAGGCCGTACCGATTGTACTCGCAATCATTGTTTTGAATTTTTTTCTTTTAAATATGGCAGAAGGAGATGCCGTTGACGTCTTAGCTGGAGAAGCAGGCTCAGCAACTCCTGAATATATGGCCGAGTTAAGGGCTAAATTTGGACTTGACCAACCCCTGCCTGTTCAACTTTTGGTATATTTAAAGAATATCATTAGTTTAGATTTAGGTTACTCTTTTCGCCATGATATGCCGGTTTCAGTATTAATCGTGGATCGATTTTGGCCTACGCTACTTTTAATGGTAAGTACTATTATTTTAGCAGTTCTATTTGGCATATTATTAGGCCTACTTGCAGCTATAAATCTAAATACTTGGAAAGATGCAGTTATTTCTGTTTTTGCATTGATTACTTACGCTACACCACTGTTTTGGGTTGGTCTGATGATGATAGTGGTTTTCTCCATCAATCTCCGTTGGTTTCCAACAAGTGGAATGGAAAATATTGCTGCATTTTATGAAGGTTTTGATCGATTTGTAGACATTACACACCATTTGGTTTTACCAACCATTACACTTTCTTTATTCTACCTTGCTCTCTACACAAGATTAATGAGGGCTTCCATGTTGGAACAGTATGGGCAGGATTATGTCGTTACTGCACGAGCTAAGGGATTACCTGAAAGGCGCATTACTTTCGGGCATGTGTTGCGCAATGCCCTTTTACCTGTTGTCACGATGGCTGGTGTGCAGGTTGGAGCCCTTATTGGAGGATCCGTGATCGTAGAATCTGTTTTCGCTTGGCCGGGATTGGGAATGCTTGCATTTGAGTCTCTTTTTGCACGTGATCTGAATCTTTTACTTGGTATTTTCCTTATTTCATCAGTACTGGTTGTGGTAGTAAATTTAATTGTTGATGTTATCTACTGTTTTCTTGATCCAAGAATAGAGGTTTCCTGAGTATGAATCGGTTTTGGGGAAGATTTTCAAAGAACAAATCCGCTGTTTTTGGGCTCATTATACTATTTCTGGTTATTCTAATGGCAGTTATTGCGAACTGGATTTATCCCGATGATCCTTTCCGGCTCGCTGGTAAACCAATGTCAAGTCCGGGGACGAATGGATTCCTTTTAGGCAGTGACACACTTGGCAGGGATGTCGCAGCAGGCATTGCCCATGGCGCAAAAACCTCCATTTTGATTGGTTTGTTAGCAACTATCGCTGCAGTTTTCATTGGTATCATTTTTGGTGCATTGGCAGGGTACTATGGTGGAGTAATTGACGACGCTCTAATGAGAGTTACAGAAATTTTCCAGACTATACCCTCCTTTGTTTTTGCCATCTTATTGGTAGCAATCATGAAACCTTCTATTGAAATTATTGTTATTGCTATCACGGTTGTTTCCTGGCCTGCTGTTGCCCGCTTAGTCAGGGGGGAGTTCATGTCATTGAAAAATCGAGAATTTGTGCAGGCTTGTCACACTTTAGGCATGAATGATTCTCGGATTATGATGCGTGAAATTCTTCCAAACTGTCTAAGTCCTGTCATTGTCATCGGCTCCCTAATGGTTGCGACTGCAATCCTCATTGAAAGCGGACTCGCCTTTCTTGGACTTGGAGATCCGAACATCATGAGTTGGGGTTTTCAAATTGGTGCGGGAAGAACCATGCTTCGTTCGGCATGGTGGGTTTGTACTTTCCCTGGAATCGCAATCCTGATTACCGTTCTTGCCATAAATCTGGTTGGTGAAGGACTCAATGATGCTTTTAATCCTCGTCTGAGAGAGCGCAATTAATCAACTCCTCAACATTAAGAATCTTTATATCAAGTTGCCTAAAGGGTCTGAACGGGAATTTGCCGTTCAAAAACTTGATTTAGATTTATTATCTGGTGAGACGCTTTGCATTGTTGGCGAAAGCGGATCTGGGAAATCGTTGACGGCACGTTCCGTAATGGGTCTATTGCCGGCTCCCCATGTTTGTGTTGATAGAGGTTCGATTGATTTTCTTGGAGAAGAGATCACTTCGATTACTGATGAAAGACTCAGGGATATCAGAGGTAATGAAATTTCAATGATTTTCCAGGAACCCATGACAGCTCTTAATCCTGTTATGACCATCGGGAAACAGATTGACGAAATCTTTCGTTACCACAGCAAAATGTCACCGAAGGAAAGGGTAGGCAAAGCAACTCAGCTTTTGAACGATGTTCACTTGCCCGATCCTTCCAGGATTCTCAGTGCTTACCCACATGAACTTTCAGGAGGACAAAGGCAACGATCTATGATCGCAATGGCTTTGGCCATGGATCCCAAAATATTGATTGCCGATGAGCCGACCACTGCCCTGGATGTAACGACCCAAGCGCAAATCTTGAAACTCATCAAAGAAATGCAGGATGTGCATAACACCGGTGTGCTTTTCATTACTCATGATTTTGGTGTTGTGGCAGACATTGCTGACCGGGTTGCAGTGATGCAGCAAGGTGAAGTGGTTGAATCAGGTAAGGTTACTGATGTGCTGAATTCTCCCAACCATCCCTACACACAAAGCCTTATTGCTGCGATCCCAAAATTGAAACCACGGGACTCCAGAATCAGCTCAGACAAGATGGTTATGGAAGCCAAAAATATTAATAAAAGCTTTGCCGGTGGTAGAAGCTTTTTTGGTTTTGGCAAGTCCTCCAATCCGGTTCCAGCTGTTCAACAAGTAAGTTTCAATTTAAGAAGTGGTGAAACCTTGGGTATTGTGGGTGAGAGTGGTTCTGGAAAATCGACACTTGCCCGATGTGTCACCCGTTTGATAGAAAGTGATTCAGGACAAATTTTTTTGGATGGGGTTGATCTGATGCAATTGAATCGGAATTCGATGCGCTTGTACCGATCCAAAATTCAGATGGTTTTTCAAGATCCCTTTGCATCACTCAACCCGCGGATCAAAGTAGGTGACATTATTGCTCAAGGTCCTCTAATTCAAGGAATGAGCAAGGTCGAAGCAGAATCTATGGCCAAGGAACTCATTTCTGTTGTTGGACTGGATGAAAAAGCCTACGAACGTTTCCCCCATGAGTTTTCTGG
>LNZD02000270.1 GCA_001469005.2 SAR324 cluster bacterium lautmerah10 | reverse complement strand
GAAGATTGTGGTTGGAGGAAAAAATTAATGCAGGGAACCGTTCATGATGAGAATGCTTATGCAATGGGAGGGATTTCAGGCCATGCAGGACTATTTTCGACGATTGAAGATCTCACGAAATACATGGATGCCTGGTGTGATTATCTGGGGGAATTAGGCCTGGAAGAAGAGGTTCATAGAATAATTGAAAAAAAGGGGGACAACCAAAACCTTCCTAATTTTACTTTGGGTTGGAGAATAGCCCCAAGTCTTGAATTTTCAGGAGCAGGTAATTACGAAGGAGCATTCGGTCACACGGGATACACTGGAACAAGTCTATGGTTTGATCCGGTAAAGAAAACTTCAATTATTGTTTTGAATAATAGAGTTCATCCCACTCGCCTTGAAACGGATGGTTCTATCAGGAATTTCAGAGAGACAATTCACAATTATTTTCTTGAATCAACGGAATAAAATCATTTCATGAAAACAGTTATCGGATTAATGAGTGGGACCTCTATGGATGGTGTGGATGCTTCCCTGATTGAAACAGATGGTGAATCTCTAATAAAAATAAAAGGTTCCTTGAATGTACCTTATGAAGAATCCTTCAAGTTGGAATTGATTGAAAATATTTCTAACAAGAAAATATCCTCTCAAACGGAATTGAAACTCACTCGATTCCATGCGGATGCAGTTTCAAAATTGATTGAAAAAGAAAATTTGATCAAAAGTCATATTGATCTAATCGGTTTTCATGGCCAAACGATTCACCATGATCCTGATAATCAAATTACAATCCAGATGGGAGATGGGGATTTATTAGCAAAACTTTGTGATATAGATGTGGTGAACGATTTTCGCTCAAATGATGTGCTCAACGGTGGCCAGGGTGCCCCTCTGGTCCCTCTTTTTCACCAAGCAATCATAGGGGACCTTCCTAAACCCTTCATGATTCTTAATGTGGGAGGGGTTGCAAATGTTAGCTGGGTGGATGAAATGGATGAAGTTTCTGCATTTGATTCAGGACCTGGCAATGCCTTAATCGATGATTTCATGTATCAGAGAACCGGAAGCAGAATGGATCAGAATGGGTACTTGGCATTATCAGGAAAGGTTAATTCAAAGGTCCTCAATACATTAATGGAAAATCCTTTTTTTGAAATGAAGGGGCCCAAATCTCTCGATAGAAATCACTTTGATTCAAGCCCTGTGTTTGAACTTTCTGATGCAGATGCTGCTGCGACTCTGTGCGCGTTTACTGCTGAAGCAGTGAGAAAAAGTATTTCCCATTTTCAAAACTCCCCAAGTCTTTGTGCGGTTTCTGGTGGGGGAAGAAAGAATAAGGCGATCATTCGAGAACTTGAGAAAAGATTGGAAACAAAAGTCAGTACTACTGAGGAATTCGGTTGGGAGGGGGATTATCTTGAATCTCAGGCATTCGCCTATCTTGCTGTGAGAAGTGTCAAAGGACTTCCGCTTTCATTGCCGTCCACCACTGGTGTTTCTAAACCAGTTTCAGGGGGCACTCTTCATCCGAAGGGGGTATGAGGTGTCAGATGAATTAACGAATCATCTTCATGCGATGTCTTCATTGGAAATCGTGGAATTAATGAATGAACAGGATTCGACCGTTGCAGAAGTCGTTCAAGGGGCTTTACCTGAAATTGCCCGGGCAGTGGATCTCATTTCAAAAAAAATCAATCTAGGTGGACGTTTATTTTATTTAGGAGCTGGGACCAGTGGACGTCTTGGAGTGATGGATGCGGCAGAGTGTGTTCCGACATTTGGAACAGAACCAGAAAGTGTACAGGGAATCATTGCAGGAGGTTCAGAGGCGGCTGAACAGGCGAAAGAAGACGCGGAAGATTATTTTGAGGATGGAGAAGAAATTCTCAAAACCAAAAACCTGACACCTGATGATGTTGTAGTGGGTTTAGCTGCCAGTGGAGAAACGCCTTTTGTGATAGGCTCCATTTCTTATGCAAATTCAGTTGGATCAAATACAGTCGGTATCGCCTGCACAGTACCTTCCAATTTATTGGAAAAGGTTGATATCCCCATTGGGCTTCCTGTTGGCCCCGAAGTGCTCGAAGGCTCGACCCGTTTGAAGGCGGGTACAGCACAAAAGATGGTTCTTAACATGCTCAGCACGGCTTCAATGGTACAACTTGGAAAGGTCTATCAAAACCTGATGGTCGATGTTAAACCCAAAAACAGAAAACTTCTCAATAGAGCCAAAAATATAGTGATGAAATTGACGGATGTTGGTGAAGCAGAAGCTAAGAAATATCTTAAAGACTCAGGCAATGATGTTAAGGTCGCGATTGTTATGGCGAGGAAACAGTTAGATCAGGAAACGGCTCGAAATTTCCTGAATCATCATCACGGATATTTGGGGAAAATTTTGAATGAGATTTAATACTTTTACTTCTTTTTAACAGGGTAAACGAATCATCTCATCAAAAAATTGAGTCGTTTGTTTTTGATAAAAAAAACCACTTTGTTGCTGGATTTGAGACCCCCAAGTTTTTAAGCACCTTTCCTGAATCTTTTTGCTCTTTGGGAGATGTTTGGCATCAGAGCATGCCAGACGAAAATGGTTCCCAGCATGATCAACCCCCAGGGGGTGACAATTAAAAAAATCCATCCCAGGATGCTATGGACTAAAGTCATTGTGATGTTGTCCCCAAAACCCAAAGAAATGATCGGGAACTTATCACCAATGTAATAAATATCAATGGGTATATAAACCATCCATAAAGCAGTCATAAACAGAACGACTTTGTCCCAAAAATCGAGAAATTTTTCCATGTTCAATATTGTTGAAGTGGTATCAAGAAATAGGTTTTCATTCTTTGCAAATCGTGGTGCATGCCATAACACCGTTCTGGTCTTTTTCGCACTGGATGGTTTTTTCACAAAATCTCATAAAATAGGGGCCAATTGCAGAACATCCGGAAATCGAAAAACACCCCAAAGAAAAAACGATCCAAGGAAGAAGCAGGGATTTACATCGTTGTCGGATCATAGGTCGTCAATATTTTGAATACTCGTGAATCGTATCAAGGCTTCAAAGACCAACAAGAAAACCAACGCCAAGAAAGCTTGGATCAGCAACCCCCAAAAAACCCATGCGGAAATCGATGCTCCTGAATCAAAATAGAAGAAAACACTTATCCAACTAAAGCCTGAACCTATTGAAAACAGCAAAACCAACACTCCTTTAAATTTCAAGGATGAACGGGTTCTTGCTCTCATCTCCTTCCCAAGTGATCTTCATGGTGAAAGGCTTTTCGTGTCCAGTGAAGAAAATGTTCGTTCATGTTCTTAACCTCTTATATTCAAATGCAGTCAAAATCTGTGCCTGAACCATGTTCAGATTAGGAGTAAAGTTCATTCTCCTTACCCATGTTTAAAACAGGTGCCAGGCCTTATCTTGAAACTTAAGGATTAATTTTTCGGTTTGATGGAATAAATCGGGAAAAGAGGAAAAGAATTTTGAGGGTGGATTGATGGTTTGGATTTAAAATCGGAAGGGATGTAACCAAACGGAGGGATTCAAGGCTTTATGGCGAAATTGTCTGAACACCATCCGTGTGGGTTTCAGTTTAGGATCGCCGTTTCTCAAAGAGATCCTATGAGGAGAACAAAAAGGTTTTTTCAGATTTTTGCTGAACTCTTAAGGCAGGACGAATCCTGGTTTAAGGAGTGGAGTCTTATCCCCGGAAGAGGAGCAAAGTTTGTGAAGGTTGGTCCTTCACGGCATACGGGACGAGACACCAATCACCATGGGGTGGGTGCCGACCCTACCATGGATGATTTTGAATCTCGGCAGACTACACCGTGAAGGTCCCCTCATCATGCAAAAGATAGACAAGAATTTGCGATACAATTTTGCATTGGGCCGATTGACTCAGTTAATTCTGATAGACTTATTCTGTTTTAAAGCCATTTTCTCAGGGTAAAATCCCACCTCGAAATTATTTGAAGGAGGTACCTCGTTACACAGAATCAATGTCTAACTGGTTCAAGTAAATATTTTGCATCCTCAGAAGCCAGATCAGCAAATGACAGGGGCTCTTTATAAATTGAATGCTGGTTCGATTTGATTAAAGATCAAACCCGACTTCATCCAACATTTTCACGGCATCAGCCCTTTTTTGGCCGATTTCTGCCAAACTCATTTTATCTTTTTTGAAGACTCCGTTTTTGATGCCTTCCTGGTTGGAACCGAATGATTTAACAATTCCTGAAAGCTGGACTCCCGGTTTAACAGGATATTCGTGATTCACTTGTGCATACATAAACTGGGCAAGATCACCGCTCAAAAATTCCAATAACCGCCGTGCTTCATTAACATTTTTTGCGGTTTTGATGATTGCTCCACCAGAGACATTCATATGGGTGCCACGATCATTTTGGTTTGGGAAAAAAATTCCAACCGAATTGGCCCATCCTCTTTGTTCAGGATTGTCGAGCATCTTCCCCATATAATAAGTGTTCCCAATCGAAACATCACAAAGTCCGCTGTAAATGGCTTTTACTTGTCCCCTGTCATTGCCTTGAGGCTTTCGGGCAAGATTTGCTTTCAAACCATTCAACCATGCTTTGGTTTTGGCATTCCCATGGCTAAGTTTGAGGGATGAAATCAAGGCAAGATTATAGTTGTGATATCCTGACCGGATACAAATCCTGCCTTTAAATTTCGGTTCTGCAAGGGCTTCATAGGTGGACAAATCTGAGGGGTCGACCCTTTCTTTGGAATAATAGATGATCCTTGCCCGTGCCGTTAAAGCCGTCCAATGCCCGTTGGGATCTCTGAAATTCTCAGGGACATTTTGGTCAATCACCGCAGAATCATATTTTTGAAATAAACCGGTGGAATTCATTTTTGTTAAGTTTGAAATATCTACCGTAAGTACCAGGTCAATGGCACCAGGTTGAGCCTGGATTCTCTCCAATCCTCCTTTTTTCAGATAAACCACGTTGGCCTTGATTCCGGTATCTTTTTCAAATTGTTCAAGAAAAGGTTTTAGCAGGAACTCCTGCCTTTCGGATAAAATGTTTACTTCCATTCCCGCAGCAAGCGAGGAGACAAGGAACATCAATGCTGAGAGGATGACTTTGGACAAGTTCTTCATAGGGACTCCATAGGATTTATTTTGAATTGATACAAATCATTATTGATGAATATTACTATATGAAAACCAAAAAATTAGTCAATACTAATAAAATTATTATTCGATACTAAATATAAAAGTATCAGATATTATTAATAAAAAATTTTAAATTCTTGATTCTATCTTGCCGGGTG
>LNZD02000269.1 GCA_001469005.2 SAR324 cluster bacterium lautmerah10 | reverse complement strand
TTCTCTATTCCGAGAACTTTCACTCTTCGCAGTATACTTCCCACCCTGTCATTCTGCGCGAAGCCGAAGGCGAAGACGCAGAATCCATCATCCAACAAATTACCCTCGCCCTTAAAGAGAGTAGCGACCGTTGCAGAAGTTGGTTGAGGGACGGGGAAGAGCACTTTCTCACACACCTCATCCACCCAAGAGAGAACGTTCTCCAGAGGAAAAAGGTTTTCTTTCGCTCGTGAATTCAACTGCCAAGTGCAACAAATGAATGATCCACGAAGAATACCTGAATCGGTGTTTTCATTCTTCCACATAAGGGTTAAGGTTTAATTGCTATCGGAACTGAAGGAATATGAAAAGTACAGAACCATTTAGAAAAAATAAAAAACATTTTTCTCCATGAAATTAATAAATGTAGGGATTATTGGATTGGGAGTGATTGGGAAAAGAATGGCCCAGAATATGGGAGTTCACCCAAAATTCAATATCCTTGGAGGATATGACATCAGCGAAAAGAAAAAATCTGAATTCAGCAACGAGTTCCCTGAAATCAAGACTTACTCTTCAGCTGAGAAACTTATAGGGGAAACTGAATTAGACCTTCTCTATATTGGGACCCCACCAGCCTCACATGCCGAATATATCAAAATGTCAGCATCAAGAAAGTTGGCCATTTTTTGCGAGAAGCCTCTTTGTGTTGATGATTCTCAAGGAAGTGAACTGGAGAATTAGGAGATCCCATTGGAATCGATATCAGTCTAACCTTCAGTCGCTGGCCAAGAAAATGGCAGGAAGATGCTACTTGGTTAGGAAAAAATGAAGAAGGCGGGTTTATGAGAGAAGTGAGTTCTCATTTTTTTTACTTAAGTTACCGGCTCCTGGGAATGCCGAAATGGGTAGGAACTCCAATCATTAATCGACCAACCCCAAAAGCTGCCGAAGTATTTTTCCAGGGAAGTTGCACCATTGATGACATTCCATTGACGATTAACGGTTGTGTCGGTGGTAAGGTAAATGACATTGTTGTGTGGAGGTTAAGAGGTACTCGGAGCAGTCTGAGGATCTTCAATTGGTATCATCTGGAAAGACAAGGTGAGATCGATTCAAGCCTCATTCTCTCTGAAGCCGAGTCAAAACCCCAGGCAGCTTACATGGCTCAATTGGATAAATTGGCAAAGCAAATGAACAATGAAAAGGTGTCATTGGCGGACTTTAATGATGCCTTCCAGATACAAAAATTAGTCGAGGAAGGACTTCGCAGATCCATACAGATTTAAGATATATATTTTGGTTATCTCAGTCAGAAAAATCCTAAGATTTCAATGGATTTTGGAAACTCGCATTCTCCAGTAATTTCCAACAAAAAAAATCACACAATCACAAAAACTTCTTTTTATCATGCACTCAATGAAAACCACATAAGAACAATTCCTCAATTTTTTGACTGTCTTAAACTCGTCAATCCAATCCCGGTGGCATCAAATCCACCATCGGCAGCAATGATCTGTCCGTTGATGTAACTGGCAGAATCACTGCAAAGAAACCAGACCGCGTCTGCAATTTCCTCTTCAAGCCCATAACGATTGAGAGGAATCACATCATGATAGTCGGATCGTATGTCAGCAGTATGGACTTTTTTGGCCATTGCGGTATCAACGGGCCCTGGAGCTATTGCATTAACCCGGATACCTTTATTTCCCAACTCAGCAGCCTGTTGTTTGGTTAAATGCATCAATGCCGCTTTGCTGGTTCCATAGGCAATCCGAAGGGTACTCGCACGAAGTCCAGAAATGGATGCAATGTTGACAATACTGCCTCCTTCGTTTTTCAGCATGAATGGCGCACAGGCTTGAGTGCAGATGAAAGGACCATTGAGATTGACTGCAAGAATACGTGACCATTCCTCGTATGTCGTTTCAAGCATCGGCTTAAACTCAGCAATGCCAGCATTGTTGACCAGCACATCAATACGTCCAAACTCTTCGACCACTCGGTTAACGGATTGATCGACCTGATCGGGTTCAGAAACATCACATTCGAGTCCAAGAACATTGTTGGTATCGAAATCTTGCTTCATCGTCTGTGAAAGCGTTTTTTGATCAATGTCCAAAATGGCGATCCGGTAGCCTTCTTCAAGGAACTTCTTTGAAATGGCTAATCCAATGCCCCTGGCTGCACCAGTTACAACCGCAACTTTCATAATCTAAGGAGGTGATTGGTTTTTAGAAATTGCTGCAAATTGAATGCTCAGTAAAAGAGTTAGAATTCCCAGCCTGATCATTGAAAAGTCTGGATGCTAAAGCAAAATAACTTTAATTGTAAGAAAATAATATCTGCGAATGAAACCAGAGATCTTCTTAAAATCTCAAACTGCCTGGAAAGAAAAAGAGGGCATAAACGACAAATTCAAATGATTGATTAAAATAATCTATTTCGAATAATTTGTTATAATCATCATCCAACTTCTTTTCATCAAAATGAAATACTCACCTTTAAACCAGATAGAGATAAACTCATTTTCTTCAGAAAACTATTTTAAATAATAATGTTTTTGTGATTTTAATTGACCATCTAATTCAAAAACATATGGAACACCAGTAGGAATATTCAAATCTTTAATTTCATCATCAGAAATTCCGTTGAGATGTTTAACCAGCGCCCGGAGAGAATTTCCATGTGCAACAATCAACACCTTTTTTCCTGATTTAATGGATGGTTCTATGGATTCATTCCATAGTGGAAGTAACCGATGCAATGTGTCTTTTAAGCTTTCAGTTGAAGGGAACTGATGCTCTCCCAGCTCTTGATAACGTTGATCAAATCGTGGATGTCTTTTATCATTTAGATCCAGAGCAGGAGGAGAAACCTGGTAACTTCTTCGCCAGATAAAGACCTGTTCCTCCCCATATTTTTCTGCCGTTTTAGTTTTGCTCAATCCTTCTAAAGCCCCATAATGCTGCTCGTTGAGACGCCAGTCATGAATGGTGGGAATATCGATGGGCCCCATTTCACTGAGGCAGATTTCCATGGTCTTAATGGCCCTTTTTAGGACAGAAGTAAAAACTACATCAAACCTGAAGTTTTGTTCTTTTAACAACAAGCCAGAACGTTTCGCTTCTGACCTTCCTTTCTCTGTGAGTCCGATATCGGCCCATCCGGAAAAACGATTTTCCAGATTCCACTCGCTTTCTCCGTGTCGTAATAGGACAAGTTTGAACATATATGATTATGAATCGTGAATCAGGTAGGGATTATAATGGTTTTGGATAAAAAAAATCTTATTTGAATGGGCTTCAGAGCAACGTAGATT
>LNZD02000268.1:1542-3401 GCA_001469005.2 SAR324 cluster bacterium lautmerah10 | reverse complement strand
AATACCAGGATCGAGGATCCTGTTGAATTGCCTCTGAGCGAACATGGCTATTGATCCTGGTCTCCCCCACCGTCGCTACAATCCTCTCACTGGAGAGTGGGTGCTGGTTTCTCCCCACAGGATGAAGCGGCCCTGGCAGGGCAGGGTGGAGGAACCCGCTTCAGAGCAACTTCCTGAATACGACCCCGATTGTTATCTCTGTCCGGGAAATACCCGTGCGGAAGGAAAAACCAACCCCGAATATTCCGGAACTTATGTGTTCGAAAATGATTTTCCTGCATTGCTGGATCTTTCGGATGGGAAAAAAGAACTAGATGATGATCAGAAGGCTCTCTTCAGATCTGAGAAGATCAGTGGAATTTCCAGGGTGATTTGTTTTTCTCCGAATCATGCTAAGACCCTCCCTGAACTCGAACTGCAGCAAATCACTGAGTTGATTGAAACCTGGCAGGAGCAGTTCCAAGACCTTGGCAGCAAATACCGTTGGGTCCAGATTTTTGAAAACAAAGGGGCGGAAATGGGCTGTTCCAACCCTCACCCCCATGGGCAGATCTGGGCCTCGGATCGTCTTCCCACAGAAATTGAAAAGGAAGATGCTCATCAAAGATCTTATTTTGATGAGCATGGGAATCCTCTTCTGCTGGATGTCGTGGAGGAAGAGCTGAAAAAGGAAAAAAGGATTGTCGAAAAAAATTCATCATGGCTTGCGTTGGTTCCCTATTGGGCGGTTTGGCCGTTTGAACTGCTTTTGCTCCCCAGAAGGAATGTGAAGCGTTTGGAGGAAATCGATGAACAGGAGAAACAAGAACTCGCGGAAATCCTGAAAAAAATCTTGAGTCGGTACGACAATCTATTTCAAACCTCCTTTCCCTACTCGATGGGCTGGCATGGTGCCCCCTATGACGAAAAGGGAGATCATTGGCTGCTTCATGCTCATTTTTATCCTCCTCTGTTGAGATCTGCCAGGGTGAGGAAGTTCATGGTGGGTTATGAAATGCTTGCCGAAGCGCAACGGGACCTGACCCCGGAACAGGCAACAAAACGCCTTTGTGAACTCTCTTCAATCCACTACAAACACTCATGAAACTCTGTCCTGATTTTCTCCATTCCGGCCCCGACGTTCCATGGATCAATCCTGAATGTACAGGCATCGCGAATCTGCCTCCAAGGGCTCATCTCCATTCTTTTGAAAATGAAGCACAGGCCCTGGATGGAGACCCTGAACATTCAGCCTATTATCAACCTCTGGATGGGAGCTGGAAGTTCAGGCTTTTTCCAAAACCGGCAGTTTTGGAAGCGGAGGTGATCAGTCAGTCGCTGAACGACTCTTCATGGGAGTCGATTGATGTTCCAGGGAACTGGACCATGCAGGGGCATGACCGGCCGCACTACACCAATGTGCAGATGCCTTTTCCGGATCAGCCCCCCAATATTCCGGAAGACAATCCCACCGGGGTTTACCGGACCCACTTCCATCTTCCGGAGAGTTGGGATCAACGCAGGATTCTGATTCACTTTGGCGGGGTGGAAAGCGCTTTTTTTGTTTTCTGCAACGGGAAGCGTGTTGGCTTTGCGAAGGACAGCCGAACTGCCGTCGAGTTTGATTTAACGCCCATGGTCCAAAAAGGGATGAATCAGATTTCGGTGGTGGTGATCCGTTGGTCAGACGGAAGTCATCTTGAGGATCAGGATCATTGGTGGATGGCAGGCATCCACCGGGGTGTCTACTTGCGTTCCACAGAAAAGGTTTATCTTGAGGATGTCTTTGCCAAGACAGGCTTGAACGAGGAAATGACCGAAGGACATCTCGAAATCCAGGTACGAAGTGGGTTCGATGAAGGACCCAAACCTGGATGGAT
>LNZD02000268.1:0-1446 GCA_001469005.2 SAR324 cluster bacterium lautmerah10 | reverse complement strand
ACCCACAGGGTCGTGAAGTAGAATGGACATCATGCCGCATCGGTTTCAGGAGGGTTGAAATCGAAAATCGTCAACTGCTGATTAACCGTAAGCCGGTCTTAATTCAGGGGGTGAATCGTCATGAACATGATCCCGTCAAGGGAAAAACGGTTTCCAGGGAATCGATGATTCAGGACATCCGTCTGATGAAACAAAATCATGTGAACGCCGTCCGTTGTTCGCATTACCCGAATGATCCGCTTTGGTATGAGCTTTGTGATGAGTATGGGCTGTATGTGGTGGACGAGGCAAATATCGAAACCCATCACTATTACGGACGGCTTTGTCGTGAACCCTCATGGGCGATGGCTTTTTTGGACCGTACGAGAAGGATGGTCGAGCAGAACAAAAACCACCCTTCCATCATTTTCTGGTCCCTGGGAAATGAATCTGGTTACGGGCCCAATCATGCTGCATGTGCGGGATGGATTCGGGAAAGGGACTCAAATCGTCTGCTTCACTATGAAGGAGCCCTGAGGACTGAAATTCAGGGGAATTGGCACAGAAGACGAGCGCCCGCTGATCATGTGCGAATATTCCCATGCGATGGGAAACAGCAACGGCAGTTTATCGGATTACTGGGATGCCATCCGCAGTCATCATGGCCTTCAGGGAGGATTCATCTGGGACTGGGTGGACCAGGGATTGGACCCTGAATCGAAGGGTGAGTGGAAATACGGAGGTGATTTTGGTGATCAACCGAATGATGCAAATTTTTGCATCAACGGCCTTGTCTGGCCTGACCGCACACCCCATCCAGCTCTGAATGAATTCAAAAAACTGGTTCAGCCATTGAAGGCTCTCAGTTTCGATGCCTCTTCAGGAGCATTAGAAATCCTTAACCAAAGGGATTTTTTGGACCTTGGTGATATTCGACTCGAATGGCAGCTTGAAGTCGATGGTACCAGCATTGACCAGGGGACGCTGGAAAGTCTGGATGTCGCCCCAGGAACATCAGAAACCATCGTAATTCAAATCAATAAACCTGAAAATCAGCCTGGTCAGGAAATTCACCTGACTCTCTTTTACTCCCTTAAACAAGACTGCATGTGGGCCGAAGCGGGACATGCGATGGGATGGGATCAATTCCGATTATCTGAATGGGAAACTCAATCGACGGGGAATTCATTACATTTTGATCAATTACCGAAATCTTCTTTGTCCATACCCGAACAAGTCTTGGGGGTTTCCTCAGAAAAATCTGAAATCGAATGGGATCCTGTTTCAGGTTTGCTGAAACATATGAAACTGGAGGGTCAGGACTTCCTTACTTCGTCTCCCAGACTGAATGTCTGGAGAGCACCGACTGACAATGATGGCATCAAAGCCTGGTCGGGACAGGACAATAAACCCCTCGGACGCTGGCTCAAAGCAGGAATTCACGAGATAAAAATCCAGGAACAGAAC
>LNZD02000267.1 GCA_001469005.2 SAR324 cluster bacterium lautmerah10 | reverse complement strand
TAAATCCATTATGCCCGATGACCAAATCCGCAAGACTGTCCACGGTGGTCATTTGAAGATACAACGGCCAGTCTTCTTCATCCTCAAGCAGGGTTTCCAGGCGGCTCAGGGATCGGTCATTGACATCGCCATCATCACTGGCAAAAGCGAGAAAAACCAGGGCAGACACTGCCAAATCGCGCCTCACCGAGTCTCCAGGGCGTTCATCCATGTGTTTAGAGATGTAACGGGCTTCCTTGAGCGCGCTGAACTGCTGCTGATTGGATCCCTCGTAGCCCTCAATCTTCAGTTCCTCCATCGAGGTCTTCAACTCGATATAGTTCTCACTCTCCTCAAAAACAAGGTAGGTCAACCGCCCCTGGGTCGTACATCCTGCAATGATCAGGATAAGCAGGAAACTCGTGATTTGAAAAATTAGGCTTTTTCTCATCTTTCTAAATCTGACCATTTAAAAAATCAGTCCCAACTGGAAGCTCCATCGTTTGTCTTCCTGTTCTCCGGCGTACCCACCAACTTCCTGGGAATATTTAGCAAAATCCATTTTGAATCCGAACAGGTTGAGCGTCACTCCCTGGGATTAAAAATCCGGTTCCATCCAACTTCCAGACCCAGTTTTAAATTTCTTTCCGTGAAGGTGTTCCCCTCCGACGCAAGCTTGTGTCCGTCGAGCAGATCGTGGTAATCCGCCGCCATGATGATATCAAAGCCCTGTAATTCTGATTCTGTGGCAATCCCTGTATTAATGGTCATTGGAATTTTTCCAACATTTTCGAAATTCAAATCTCCTATATTCTGAACACTCACAGCAATTTTAGGGGACAAATTGTGAATTCCGTCCAAATGGTAAATCACCCCAACATCAGTAGCAAAGGCTGTAGTAGAGCCTCCTAAATTATTCGCTTCTTCGACTGCTTTATCATAATTTTCGTTGGTTGCCTCAATAATGGCTTTATCAGTAAGATGCACCTCACCGCTG
This sequence comes from SAR324 cluster bacterium lautmerah10, assembly GCA_001469005.2. GTDB lineage: Bacteria > SAR324 > SAR324 > SAR324 > NAC60-12 > UBA1014. The sequence continues at coordinate 1,988 of LNZD02000267.1, read as the reverse complement.
AACCCAGTTCGATTCACAATTTTAGCACCAACTCCGACATCAAGTTGATAATCCAAAAAGCTGAAACCAATACCTGCGAGCCCTCCAATTTGATTATAGAGCCTTCCTTCAAAGTAGGGAAAAACAGGATTGTGGACCCCCAAATTGATTAACTGATTAGAAAAGAGGGACCAACCAAATCTTGAATTGACATGACTCAGAAAACCCTGGTTGAATTCAGCATAAATAAGTTTACCTGCAATCGCACCGAATCCGCCTTCTTCAGTATCAATCTCGTCTGAACTGATACTGCCATGGAGTGGGCCGGAAGCTTTAACATTAGTGGTTACATTGAAATTGAAAATTTCATAGGCGTTATATTGAACCGACCTTAGGGCTGCAGGGTTGTAATACAGCACCATTTCATCATTGGCGACTGCGGTAAAAGCATGGCCCATTCCGCGGGCTCGAATGCTTTCACGCAGAAAGGACGGCTCAGCAGCCTGGACCAAGGTTGCACCGAGCGTGAAGAAAACAAGAAGAAGGAGGAACCGGGAGTATAACTTTTGAAGCATCATCAACGGGTCAGGATCTTGCGCGGGATTCGAATAGCTGCCTTGAAAATTCGATCATACGCTGGTGGGTTTGATCATGACTTTCGTCAGGATGCAAGTCTTGAAAAATCGTGAATCCCAGCATGTTCCAGGCAACGAGTCCTTCTTCCAAATCGAGTTCGTTTTGATCAAGGATTTCCAGGAAGTCCCGGACGGTCTGTTCAACCCGGAGCTTCCTGGTAATGTCCGTTAACGGTGCAGAATCATTACTCATCTTCTTCTGAAATTCAAGATGAATTCAGCCTTCGTCATACGTCATGCTGCCACGGAAGGCAGGCCGGCGAGAGCCATCGCCAGTTCCTGTTCGTCGTAGTTCCGATCCTCCAGATTACCCGCGAAGTAATCGGTGTAGGCCTGCATGTCGAAATGACCATGCCCGCAGAGATTGAAGAGGATGGTTTCGCTTTTCCCCTCACGTTTACAGCGTAAAGCTTCTTCGATCGCTCCCTTGACCGCATGGTTCGCTTCGGGGGCAGGAAGGATCCCTTCGGTGCGCCCAAACATCACCCCGGACTCAAAGCAGGCATTCTGGTGATACGCGGTGGCTTCCAGAACATCCAATTCCCGCAGGTGGCTGATCATCGGTGCCATGCCGTGATAACGCAGTCCTCCGGCGTGGAAGCCCGGAGGAACAAAAGTTGAACCCAGGGTATGCATTTTGGTCAATGGAGTAAGATGCGCCGTGTCTCCAAAATCGTAGGCATATTTTCCTCTGGTCAAAGAAGGACAGGCTGCAGGTTCAACCGCGACCACCCGGATTTTGCTTCCACCCCGGAACATTTCCCCGATGAAGGGAAAGACGATCCCGGCGAAGTTGGATCCGCCTCCGGTGCAGCCGACCACCACGTCAGGGTAGTCTCCGGCCATTTCCATCTGTTTGATGGCTTCCAAACCGATGATCGACTGGTGGGTAAGCACGTGATTCAATACGCTTCCCAGCGCGTATTTCACGTCGTCGTTCTGTGCCGCCACCTCAACCGCTTCTGAAATCGCAATCCCGAGGCTGCCGGTCGAGTCCGGGTTTTCCGCCAGGATTGCTTTTCCGGATTCAGTTGTGTTGGACGGCGAAGCAATGCAGCTTGCCCCGAAGGACTCCATCATCGCCTTGCGGTAGGGTTTCTGGTCGAAACTCACACGGACCATGAAAACGTCGACCTCTATCCCGAATATCGCTCCTGCAAAGGCTAGTGAAGAACCCCACTGTCCCGCACCGGTTTCGGTGGAGATGCGTTTGACTCCCGCCTCTTTGTTGTAAAAAGCCTGAGCCACTGCGGTGTTCGGTTTGTGGCTTCCGGTCGGGCTCACTCCCTCGTACTTGTAATAGATCTTGGCCGGGGTATCCAATGCCTTTTCCAGCCTGCGGGCACGGTACAAAGGACTCGGCCTCCACTGACG
>LNZD02000266.1:1230-2651 GCA_001469005.2 SAR324 cluster bacterium lautmerah10 | reverse complement strand
GTTTCAATGGAAAAACATCCAATCGCTTTGGCTTTCGACCAGTCAAAGGATCTTTTCTCCAATTCAAGTTTCAATCTGGTAGAACTTTGTGTCCCTGATTCCAGGATGTTATGAAGACCCTTTGCGGATTTACTTTCCGATTTTCCGAAAATTCCTAAATTGCTTTTCCCGCTTTGGTCAAATGAAATGATTTCTGCAGGCTGCCCTCCTTCCGGATCCTGGAGGACCAGTTGGTCTCCCGGATTAAGTTCAACCAAGATGGAACCATTTGCAGGAACCCGGTAACGTTCCCGGTTCTGCTTAAGCTGCCAAAGACCAGGTTCAAATGGTTGGGTTACGTTGAATTGAGGGGCCAAAATACTCTTCTTTATCTTTTCTGAAATTCAGTTTTCAAACCTTTTGTCCATCATATTTTTAAGTAAATCAAGATATTTAGAATTCATAATAACTTGACAAGTAAGTTTAATTCAGTATTTTCGTGCTACTTCTGAAATTGATCAGAATGCTGAGAATGGTTCTCAGCAATGAATTGATAGTCAACTTTAAATTAAGAGGACTTTATATGGTGAAAAAATGGACCCTTGGTGCAATCGCGATTGCATTAGGAATGATGTTGTTTGGTATGAATGTTCATGCTAAAGACAGTAGCAGACCAATAATTATTCCCGTTCATAATTGGTCGAGCCAAGTTGTGATGGCCTATGTTATCGGCGGAATTTTTGAAAGCATTGGTAATAGAGTCGCTTATACTCCTGCAAACTCTCAGGCAGTCTATGAGTCAATACGCCTTGGCGATGTGACCATTTCCCACGAGGTATGGCAATCGGCCTTCGGAGCATCATTCAATGCCGCAAGAGATAAGGGGGGGTTGCTGGATTGGGGTGACCATGAAGCAAGAACACTGGAAGACATGGGTTATCCGAATTGGGTTGCAGAATCAGGTCTATGCCCCGGGTTACCTAATTGGGAAGCACTCAAAAATCCTGATTGTGCAAAAAATTTCGTCACTCCAGATTCCGGTGGAAAGGGACGATGGCTTGAGGGGCCGCAGGACTGGCACCAGGATTTGATTCCACAAAGACTTGAGGCACTCGGATTGAGTGACTTGTGGACCGTAAAGTTTGCAGGTGGTGCTGATGCACTCTGGGCAGAATTAAAAGCTGCAAAGAAGGAAGGTCGAGGGACCATCATCTTCAACTGGACCCCTAACTTTACTGACGGTGCAGGTTTTACTTTCATCAAGTTTCCTCCGTACTATGATGGTTGCAGACCGGTTGATGGAGGAGATGGGAAATGCGGATCTCCAGACGGTTACCTGAAAAAGGCCGTGAATGAAAAATTCCCCAAGACGCATCCCCATGCAGCAAGGATCTTCAAGAAGTTGTCATTCACAACAAGTCAGATTGGTGCCATGGCGGCAT
>LNZD02000266.1:0-1221 GCA_001469005.2 SAR324 cluster bacterium lautmerah10 | reverse complement strand
GTCTGGAAGCCTTGGACTAATTAATCAGGAATATTAAATCCTATAACTCCCCGTTAATGGCTTTGGGGGGTTACACTTGCTTAACCCCCTTCGGGATTTTCCTGGAGGGGGTTTTGTTTTTTAATAGAGAACTTTTATATTTTGAAAATGCATCGATTGTTTCTTCTGGTTTTTGCTTTTCTTTTACAATTTCAAATCGGACATTCCCGTTCAACTGGATGCACAGAAGGAGATTGCAATAACGGAACTGGAACCTGGACCTATACCGATTTAACGACTTATGTCGGTGAATGGCTTGACAGTAAAAAACATGGAAAAGGAACCGTGACCTGGCCCAACGGATACAAATACGTTGGAGAATTTAAGGAAAGTAAATGGCATGGTTCGGGAACCTTGACCTTTCCTGATGGAGCTACTTATGTCGGTGAATGGAAGGATGACAATATGCATGGGAATGGCACTTTTACCTGGGCCAATGGAGATCAATACATTGGGGAATTTCAAAATGGTAACCGGCATGGTCAGGGATCTTTGACCCATGCCGATGGTACGGTGAAAAAAGGAATTTGGGAAAAAGGGAAACTAATCAACTCAAATTAGTTGGGATATGGAAGTTGAAATCGCCCAAAAACAAAACCAGAAATCGGACGCATTAAAACAAATATCTGGCCTGGTTTTCTTAACGGTTGCCATTATTTTTATTTTTAATGTGATTGACCTGTTTTTTGGGCTGGATGAAAATCTTGCAAAAAAAAACGCTGTGGTTGAAGAAAATGAAAAGATGATTTCTACACTTCCAAAAGGCAGGTTGAATTTTTTCGAAAGTCAGGAAGGTCACAAATTATCAAAAAAAGAATACGAAGCCGTTTGTAAAAACACAAAAATCGTGACTCAGCGAGCAGTTATGGGTGCAAACATAACCAACAAACTGGCGCAACAGGTTTATATGAATAACGGAAATCTGGTCGTTGAAAGTTTTGTCAAATGGGAAAACGATGCGGAAGCATGTTATGCGGGTTACACCTTGAATGGAGTTGTCGATGGCAAAGAACATTCAATAAAAATATCAGGACAAGCCAAAGGTTTTCTAAAGACCAGTATCGATACCAGGGTCTATTTCATAAAAAACTATTAGTTTGTTTACCAATCAATTTTTTGTTGTTTTCGCTTTCATGAAAATGACCCGTATTTTTTTGTAGATGTTTTTATTCAGTACTTATT
>LNZD02000265.1 GCA_001469005.2 SAR324 cluster bacterium lautmerah10 | reverse complement strand
CGGCAATCACTCGGTGTACAAATCCCTCATCATGATCCCAAGGAATAAAATGCATCTTTCCAATGGCTTCAGTATGATACCCTTCGTCAGCAAGAATTTTTGTGAAACTCTTTTGACCACATGAATCATGGTCAGGTCTTAGCCAAAAATTATTGCTCAGAACACCCGTTGATAATGCATTATGCCCAGTGAGTAATGACGCCCTGGCAGGGATACAAATAGGTGAAGGAGAAACCGCATTTTTGTATAAGACCCCATTTGAAGCCAGATGATCAATGTTTGGGGTGTTTATCCAAGATGCACCGTAACATCCCAGAAAATCAGCACGAAGTTGATCAGGCATGAGAAGAATAATGTTTGGTTTGCTTCCCTTACTTATCATCTTCCAATCGAATTCTTGGGTCCAACCATGCCAACAAAATGTCTGAAACAAGTGTTCCGATGACTGCCAACATCATGTAAAAAAGTATGATGGTTCCGGCCAGAAACATGTCCTGACTGATTAATGCCCTAAGAAGCATCGGCCCTATTGTTGGTAAATTCATCACAGTCGCCACAATGACACTTCCTGAGAATATGAGCGGAAGGTACCAACCGATCGTGCTTACAAGAGGATTGAGAGCCAATCGAACAGGATATTTCCAGATTAGTTTCCATTCTGATAATCCTTTAGCTCGAGCCATTTCCATGTAGGGTTTCTTTAATTCATCCAACAAGTTAGCCCTCATTACGCGAGCTAGGCGGGCAGTTCCATCCAAACCTAAGATTACCACCGGTAACCATAAATGCTTCAGAAGATCAACAAACCTATTCCAACTCCATGGTGCATCCAAATACTCTGGAGAAAAAAGTCCTGTTATACTAATTCCATAGTATTTAAATGCTATCCACATCAGGACTAGAGCAGTCATGAAAGTAGGTGTTGCTATTCCGATGTAATTGAAGACCGTAAAAAAATAGTCAAAAAAAGAGTACTTTCGGGTTGCTGACAAAACTCCTATAGGAATGGCAACAGCCCAAGTGAAGAGGAATGTGCCAAGTCCAAGTGCGAGGGTTAGCCCCATCCTTTCGCCGATGAGTTCGCTGATGGGTTTTTGCCAGTCTAAGGAAATTCCTAAATCTCCAACTACCAATCGACTGATCCATTTAAAATATTGAATATGTAATGGTTGATCTAGCCCATATAGTGCTCTCAGTGCATCGATTTGAGCGCGTTCCATGGAAGAGCCTGATGCAGCAAGTTCAGCAATATAACTTGTCAAAAAATCTCCTGGGGGTGCCTGAATTAGAACAAAGGCGTTCACCCGCAGATGAACTGCTTTAAATGTTAGAATTTACTTGGCGTAGAAATACTGCTCAAGTCTCGTATCTCCTGGAGTTCTGAGGGGCCAGTCATTACCGGCGACTTCAGGCACATTTCTCAAATTGTCGTTTGCGACAAGAACACCCTGAATCATTGGAGTCATGCCTACTGTTCCAATTTCCCAGACATTGTCTGCCCAGATTTTGAACAGTTCTTTTGCAAGAGCAACCTGACGATTTCGTGAAGAAGTTTTTGCTTCATCAATAATTTCTACCAACCTTTTGATTTCAGGAGTTGGAGCTTGCCCGCTTGAACCTCCTGATGCATACCATTTGGCTACCAATGGAGCAAAGGTTAAGGCAGGATCACTTCTTGGGTCAAACTTGGGCTGACCACTAAACGGGAAGCCTGTCGTATCTTCGTTCCAAATTTCTGCCATAAGTTCATTGGCAGGACGCATCGAGAAATGTTGACTTCTTTCCCGAATCTCAACATGGGCCTTAATTCCAACTTCAGCCCAATTCTCAACAATCAATTGAGCGATATCACCCCATGCTCCGAATTGAGGAACGACACTGATTTCAATATCCAACACTTTGCCATTGGGCATTACCCGAAAACCCTCAGAGTTTTTATTTGGAAGAATTCCATCTAAAATCTGATTGGATTTTGAAGGATTTAATTCAGTGTAACGGAATGCATATTCATCTCCAGGATAGTAGGGATGAAATGGTGCAGGAACACCTTGACGTGCTTCTCCAAGGCCAAAGAAAGCCAATTCCTTAATTGAATCTCTGTCAATAGCATGTGAAAGAGCAATTCGGAACTGTTTGTTTTGGAAGAATTCCCCCTCTGCACCTTTCCAAGTCTGGTTCAGCATCACTACTGCATCTGATCCTCCAAAAGTTGGCCATGTAACAACACGATAATTTGCACTTCCCTCATTTTCCTTAAGAACAGGGTAACTGCTCATGTTAATATGACGCCCTTGGAAATCGATTTCTCCAGCAACAGCAGCAAGATTCAAAGCTTCCTTGTCTGCATAGAAAGTGAAACGGATTGCATCAATGTAGGGCAACTGGTTTCCCTTAGGATCGACACCAACAAAATAAGGATTTCGCTTTATAGTGAAAACCTTGTCTGAAACCGTAGTGCCATCAGGTACCCATGCGGCCATACCCGGACGATTTCCACTCAAATGAGGAAGAGCCTCAACAGCAAACAATTGAGTCCATGTATCAAAACCTGCATCTTTAACTTTTCTATCCAAAGAGGATTTGGGGGCATACTTTGGATGAAATTGTTTCAGATAGTGTGCAGGAACAAACACTAGGTTACTGATTGATTTATCAGCTCCATCAAGGTTTGCCATGTTAAGAAGAAATGCAGTATTCGGTTGCTTGAAAGTCCATTTAACAAGGTAATCACTCATTTTTTGAACTTGGGCCATTGAACCGTCTTCATTTTTCATCCAGTTCACACCACCAGGCATCAAATCCTTATTCATGAGCATATCTTCATACCAGAATAAAATATCGTCAGCCGTGAAAGGTTGTCCATCTGACCACTTTGCACCAGCTCTGAGGCGAATAATCCATTCTGTGAAGTTGTAGTTTGATTCCCAACCTGCAGCAATATGCGGCACGATTTGACTTCCGTCGGGAGCATAACGAACTAATGCGTCATAGACTGCACGGGTATAGTTGTTATGATCGCCAGGGCCTAGAAAAGCACGGCGCAAGGTGCCTCCGTATTGCCCTATTTCATCCTCTACGGGAAGCATCAATGGAATTTCTGGGAGACGCTCATTGAGAGGTGGAAGCGTTCCCGCTTTGACTTGAGAAGCAAGTTGAGGTGCCTCTCCTGCTGATAAACTTGCTGTTCCGACGAGATAAGATATCCCGAATGCCGCAAGTACACTGATAATTTTGATTAGTGATTTCATAAAGCTATCCTTAATGAATAAATAATCTGTTTAAATCATAACACGCAACCTATTTGCGCATTAAAAAGTGAGGGCAAAACTCAATGTTATTTCATAAGCATCTCCTTGATTTAATTTAAATAAGAACTGGATTCTTGATCCAGATATAATTCTGCATGTGAAACGGTTCGAAGTATTGATCCTGGTCTGTCTTCCCCAACAGGTTTTTCTAAACATTCTTGAACAGCACGGGCTTTTCTCTTTTCAGGAACGATACACAATATTCTTTTTGGGGCAATCAAAGCTGGAATTGTTAGGGTGAGTGCTTGTTGAGGAACTTGATCAAGAGTCTCGAAATGTCCTTCGTTAACCTGCTGTTTCCTACTTGCTTCGGCTAATTCAATAAGCTTGACCCATTTTGGGTCATTAAATTCTGCAAAAGGTGGATCGTTAAAGGCGATATGACCATTCTCTCCCCATCCCATTGCAACTAAATCTGCAGGATATTCCATTAACAAATTAGTGTACTCTTGACATGCCTGTTCTAAGTCCAATGGTTGGCCAGGAATTGGAAAAAACCTTTCCACGTTCACATGATTTAAAAAATGTTGTTCTAAAAATAATGGGAAACTTGCAGGATGTTTTGGATCAATTCCCAGGTACTCATCCATGTGAAAAACACGGACTTGTGACCATTCTATATCTTCTAAATTTCGTAAAGATTCTAAAAAATTAAGTTGAGAATTGCCTGTTGCAAGGATGATGTTGGCATTATTACGTTCATCAATTGCTTCTTGAATTATTCTTCGAGCTTCAAGTGCTGCAGCTTTTCCAAGTGAATCAGCATCTTTATAAATCTTTACTGGGAGATGATCTACTTTGAACGTTTTCGTTGGTTGGGGAGGGTTCATGAATTTTGTGTCGAAATTTGTTTAAGAATATTAATTGAATACATTAAAGCTCTGGGAAGGTGAAAAGGATCCTTAACTGGAAGTGTTTCTAAGTAGGGTGGGCTCGGATTACCTTTTCTGTCGAGGTTGTGAAACCACTCCCCATTCTTAGGATTAGGAAAATGTGAGAAAGTATAATCATGAATTTTTCGAAACCACATTTTTGTCCATTCAGCACCGGTGATGAGATAGGCCAATAAAAGAGACTGAATGCTTTCAGTATGTGGCCACCAAATTTTTGATTGTGGACTATGCCATGCTGGCTTTCCGTTTTCCAGATGACAGGCTAAAAAAAGCCCGCCAAATTTTGAGTCCCATCCTTTTTCTAGATGCCATCGAATGACTTCCATTGCTAATTCAATTTTCTCATGAGTTTCATGATATCGATAAATTTTTTCCATGAACCACATGGATTCTATCGCATGTCCTGGGATAAAAGTTTTTTCTGTGTTCCCGTCCAAACTAGAATCTTGTTTAGGAATGAACTCAAAAAGAACTTCTCTCTCTTGATCTACATGAAGAGTCATAATCTGATTCGCTAATTCGAGAGATTTTTCAATCGCATCAAGATTATTTGAGTAGACACCCAATTCATGGAAAACATGAGCGAAAATCATTATTGGCCCATGTGCCTGAAAACCTTTTGGAATTGGATGTGGTAAGGTCATCAGAGAAGAAGGGTCTTCCAGAATCGGACTAACTCTCTCAAAAGTTTCTTGGGCGGCCTTTAGAGCTTTTTTATCTCCAGTAGCTTTTGCAAATTCAGTCAGACCATAAGTACAAAAAGCGTCGACGTAAATGCTTTGTGGCTGTTGGGCAGGGGAACCATCTCCCTTAATACTATAAAACCACTCGCCCTTATCATTGCGACCATATTCCAAGAGCATTTCGGCAATGGGTTTAGCAATGTTTAACCATTTCAAATCATTATCGTGTGCATTGTATAGATGGCTGAAAACCCATAGTGCTCTCCCCTGAGACCATAAATATTTATCTGTGGAAAGCAATTTGCCGTCATCCCGGACACAATTATTGATTCCACCATTTCGATGATCTATACAATGATTTAACCAGAATGGGAGAATTTTCTGATGCAAATGATGTTTATAAAATTCTAATATTTGATCAAAATTTATTTCTTCAGAATCTTGAAAAAGCATAACTTTTATGAGGTCATGGCTTTATTTACAATATTTCTATCCTGATTTTGATTCATCCAATTTACATCCCCACTATTCTCAAAACGACGCACCCCTACTTTCTTAATGCTGCAATCGGACACTTTATTTAATGGTGTATATTGCGGGTGGATGGAATCTTTGAAGGGATTATTTCTTGCTGCGTTATAACAACAAATCATAGCCCAGCGGGCATTTTTTGAACTGTTTTGGTCAGAACGATGAAGCAAATTACAATGAAAAAGAATCACATCACCTGGATTTAGTTCAACATGAATACGATCAAAACGTTGAAGTGCAATATCTACTCTTTCTTTGTCAGCTCCTGCTTGATCGCCAGTGAGTGTGTGATCGATTCTTCCCAAATGGTGTGAGCCCCTTAATACCTGTAAACATCCATTTTCTTTAGTTGCTTGATCTACAGCAATCATTGCACTTGCCATCAAGGGTTGAAGGCAGCCGAAGTTGTACCAATAACCATAATCCTGATGCCACTCCCAAGCCCCTCCGATTTCAGGATCCTTAAGGATCATTTTACTGTGATAGTGATATACCTCGCCTCCCAGAATTTGTTCCATTTTATTTACTAACTTGTTACATCTTGCGAACATTCCATAAATTCCATCACCAGGATGATTCCACAATGCAAGACGCACCTTTTTGCCATTTCCGTCCAAACGACTGACACTTTGTTTATCAAGTTCTTTGTCAAAGATTGCAGATTCTTTCAGTAGTTTGATCTCTTCTTCGTCAAATAAATTTTTAAGAATCAAAAAACCCTGATCTTTAAATTGATTTTCCTGTATTTCTGTCAAAAGTGTCATTAGTTCGAACTTTTTTCGAAGATAGGAATTTTTTTCTGAGGAATTTTAGTATCAATCATTTATAGTCGATAAGCTTTCTTAACCAGCCTGTAAGCCAAATCGATTGCGGTTTCATGGGCTTCTTCCTCGGAAAGCCGATGTTCACACACGAGTTCTGCAAGGAACCTGCAGTCGATGCGGCGCGCCATATCATGACGTGCCGGAATTGAAAGAAATGCCCTGGTGTCGTCGTTAAAACCAACGGTGTTGTAAAAGCCTGCGGTTTCGGTGGTTTCGCGACGGAATCGAAGCATGCCTTCCGGGCTGTCAAAAAACCACCAAGGCGGACCTAGTTTGAGGATGGGGTAATGCCCTGCGAGGGGTGCGAGTTCCCGGCTATAACTGGTCTCGTCGAGGGTGAAGAGGATGACACTCAACTCGGGTTCGTTGCCGAATCGGTTGAGCAGCGGCTGAAGTGCATGGACATAGTCCGTCTGAGTGGGTATGTCTGCCCCCATGTCCCGGCCGAAACGTTGAAACAGAGTTTGGTTATGATTTCGGAAGGATCCAGGATGGATTTGCATCACCAACCCATCTTCGAGGCTCATTCTTGCCATTTCGGTAAGCATCTGTCCGCGGAACATTTCCGCTTTTTTCCCGCTCAATCCTTTCTTCAACGCCTCTAAATAGAGGGTTTCGCATTCTCCAGGTTCAAGATTCGCAGTCACGGCACTGGGATGCCCATGGTCCGTGGAAGTTGCTCCCATCGACTTGAAAAAGGCTCTCCGCTGCATCAGTGCATTGAGATACCCCGTCCAACTCGTGGTATCTTCTCCGGTTAGCTGGCCGAGCAATGTGATATTTTCAGAAAAACCCTCGAATTCCGGATCAACCACCGGGTCAGGTCGGAATGCGGTGATGACCCTTCCGTTCCATCCCGAATCAGCAATCGAACGGTGATGAACTAATTCATCCAAGGGTGATTCCGTGGTTGCCAGGACTTCAAGGTTGAATCGATCAAACAACGCTCTGGGCCGGAAGGATTCCTGACTCAGTTTTTCATTGATTTCGTCATAAATCACATCCGCATTTTCAGGATTGAAAGGAAGTTCAATTCCCAGGACTTCATGCAGAGCATGCTCAAACCAGATTCGGGAAGGAGTTCCCCGGAAAAGATAAAAATGATCCGCAAGGGTTTGCCAAATTTTTCGATGGTCTTTTTCAATTGGAGCTCCGTCTAACCGGGATATTCCTAAAGATTCGAGGGAAATCCCCTGGCTGAAGAGCATGCGGAAAAGGTAATGATCTGGAATCAGGAACAGTTCCGTGGCATTGGTGAAATTCTGATTCGAGGCAAACCATTGAGGATCGGTATGACCATGGGGACTGATCAATGGAAGATCTTTGACTTCCTGATAGAGTTCCCTTGTCACTCCTCTTAGCTTAGGATCGGCAGGAAACAGACGTTCTGGGTTTAATTTGGAATCGGTTATAGGCTCCATCCTTTTGATATCGTATGGATTCGTTTTATTCCTTAAAATAGTCAGGGTGTTCATCTTGAACGATTTTCAAATCATGATGGAAGTATTCAAGATGCTTCTTCATTGCATTTTCTGCCCGGTCTTCATTACCGTCAGCTATGTTTTGAAATATCCAGCGATGTTCCTTAAGAACATTGATTCTCCTTTCCTGAACTGCTAAAGAGAGATGGCGAACCCGATCCATCTGCAATTTTGCTTGGTTCGTGATTTTCCATAATCTGTTGGGAAAGCAGAAATTTGCCAGGGTACGATGGAATTCCTCATCTTTTTCGTACATCAATTTCACTTCATCGTCATTCAGGGCTGTTTCGTAATCTTCTAATTTTCTTGACAGACTATCCAAAAGTTCATCATTTCTGTTTCTTGATGCATAACGTGCAACGGAGCATTCTAATGCTTCACGGATGAATTGACTTTCAAGAACTGCTTCGATCTTGATTTTCGAGACGTATGTCCCGGACTGAGGGAAAATTTGCACCAGGCCCTCATCCTCCAACCTCAGCAAAGCTTCCCTGATAGGTGTCCTTGAAACTCCGAGACGCTTAATGACCTCTTTTTCTTTTAATCCAATTCCGGGTGAAAGACGGACCGTAACAATGGCATTCAGAAGAAACTGGTAAATCTGCGGCCCGATCAACTTCTCCCGATCTAGGGTGAAACCATCGAGCACGCTTAAAGATTCTTTTTCGCCAAATTTTTCTTCTTTAAGCATGAATTTCAATTAAAATTTTAATATATTAATTTAAAATTACTTGTCAAGGGTTATTGGAATAAGAGAACATTTCATTAAATTTCTAGAGCAATCTTAAATGGAATTTCAAAAATGGGATTAAAAATTGAGGAGGCCCGGGTGATCGTTTGCTGCCCGGGGAGGAATTTTGTGACACTCAAGATCATCACCAATGAAGGGATTTACGGTCTAGGAGATGCCACTTTAAACGGACGAGAACTTTCGGTGGTGAGTTATTTGGAGGATCATGTCATCCCCTGTTTAATTGGAAGAGATCCTCATCAAATCGAAGACATTTGGCAGTTTCTTTATCGGGGAGCGTATTGGCGCAGGGGCCCGATTACGATGTCGGCAATAGCTGCTGTGGACACTGCACTATGGGATATCAAGGCAAAGGCAGCGGGTTTGCCGCTATACCAAATGCTGGGTGGAAAAAGCAGAACCGGGGTGATGGTTTATGGTCATGCTAATGGAAGGGACATAGAAGAAACAGTTGAGGAGGTAGGCCGTTACATCGAGATTGGGTATCAGGCAGTCCGGGCTCAATGTGGAATCCCAGGGTTGCCAAGTACCTACGGGGTTTCCAATGACAAAATGTTCTATGAACCAGCGGATGCCGATTTACCTTCCGAAAATATCTGGTCCACAAGCCGTTATTTGGATCATGTGCCGAAATTATTTGAAAAGCTTAGGCAGGTTCATGGTTGGGATGTCCATCTTCTTCATGATGTTCACCACCGTCTAACCCCCATAGAGGCTGCGCGCCTTGGACAATCACTTGAACCGATGAGGCTTTTCTGGTTGGAAGATATAGTTCCGGCCGAAAATCAGGAGGGGTTCAGGATCATCCGGAATCATACCACCACACCCCTTGCCGTCGGTGAAGTGTTCAACACGATCTGGGATTGTAAAAACCTGATTGAAGAACAATTAATTGATTACATTCGTTCAACAGTAGTTCATGCAGGTGGGATCACCCATCTTCGGCGCATTGCCGATCTGGCAGGACTGTATCATGTGAAAACGGGTTGTCATGGTGCTACCGACCTTTCACCCGTTTGTATGGGTGCAGCCTTGAATTTTGATCTTTGGGTACCGAATTTCGGAATCCAGGAATACATGCGGCATGCTGAAGTCACTGATGAAGTTTTTCCTCATCACTACTATTTTTCCAATGGATTCCTTCATCCGGGGGAGTCTCCAGTTCATGGGGTTGATCTTGATGAAAAACTTGCTGCAAAATACCCCTATCAGCGAGCCTATCTGCCCGTAACCCGACTCGAGGATGGAACGATGTGGAATTGGTAGGTGTTGATTAT
>LNZD02000264.1 GCA_001469005.2 SAR324 cluster bacterium lautmerah10 | reverse complement strand
ATTCAGCGCCGTGTTCTTGATTGCACGACAACAGCAGGAACTCGTCCAAAACCATCTGGAATTGCCCCTGGTCGCTCAAAACTGGTTCAGCCTCAGTAACAGTCTGCATCAGACTCTTCGTATTCAGCTTGAAACAGCAACAGATCAGGAAGAAAACACAGTGGCTTGGGAAAAGGTATGGATCAAGGAAATCGAGCCGCTGCTGAACATACTTGAAGATCTCTACAAAAAAGAACGCCTCTGGGAAAATGAACGACAAGTAGAGGCCAGAACCTTTTATGACATCCGTCTGATGTTGATGCAGTTGAAGGGACTTCTAGAAAAAGTTGAGAAAGAAGATTTTAACCGCTTATCCGAAACTCCTTTGTGGCAAAATGAGCTGGTTCCGCTTTTTTTAGAAATTCAGGGATCGATCGAACAGATCATCCATTGGCAGACACGATTCAGCCATCAGCAAAATCAACTGCTTCGCAGCCGTATGATGGAACTGACCCTGCAAATTTGGGTCGCCGCATTCGTCGTACTGTTGATTCTTGTTCTTCTTGCCTGGTTCCTGTCGAGGCAAATCATCCTCCCACTTCAAGAACTGAGAGATACGGTGAAAAAGGTTGAAGAGGATCGTTTTCACGGAGAAATCAATGTCGATTCATCTGATGAAGTCGGCGAATTGGCCCATCAGTTTCGGGAAATGTTGAAGGCTATCCGTGAAAGAACCCGCGAATTGGAGGAATCCAATCGGCTTTTGGAAGAAGCAAGCCACCAGAAAGGAATGTTCCTGACCAGCATGTCCCATGAACTGAGAACTCCTCTTAACGCGATCATCGGATTTGCCGGAACCTTATTGGATGATGAAAATGAACCCTTATCCAGCTACAGAAAAGACCGTCTAAGCCGAATTCTTCAAAGCGGCAAACAATTACTGCAGCTCATCAATTCATTGCTGGATCTTTCAAGACTGGAAGCGGGTCAAATGAAGATCACAAATTCCAAAATGCGCCTGGATGAACTGATACTCGAAGTGATTGAAATGCTGGAACCCCTCATTCAGGAGAAATCCCTTGAATGCAAGCATCATTTCGATACTGAAAAAGGGTGGGAGGAATATCAAATGGAATCCGGAGAAAATCATGAAAATCCATTTTTCCTGGTCTCGGATTCAGCCAAACTGAGACAGGTACTCATCAATTTACTGGGCAACGCCATTAAATTCACGGAACCCGGAGGATCGATAACAATCCGGCTTTTTAGAAAAATCCAAGGCTTCCAAATCGACATCGAAGACAATGGTTGTGGAATCCCGGAAGAGGATCTCGGAACCATTTTTCAGGTTTTAGTGTATTTCAGATGGTTTAAGTAAACCGTACACAACCCAGAAGTACATCTTTGATTGGATCATTAGAAATCCTGTTTCACAGAATCCAGTGAAATTTCCGCTTATGCCTTAAAACTGTTAAGCTGAGCGGAATGAATGACAAGATCACAACCCTTATCCTTGCTGGAGGTCGTTCGAGTAGAATGGGCCAGGACAAAGCAGGACTTCTACTTGGAGAAAAAAGTGTTCTGGAAAAAATTCTTGAAAATGTCCTCAAGGTTTCTGGGCATGTTGTGGTGATGAGGGCACCAGATCAACCACCCCTATCAATCCAGAGTGATCTGTCGGACCGAATTAAGATTGGATTCGACCGTGTTGAAGGTGAAGGACCATTACAGGGAATTGCCGATTCACTGATTCATCTTCCCGCTCAAGCAGAAAGGGTTTTTGTTCTCACCTGTGATCTTCCTTTTCTCAGCAACCGATGGATCGAGGCGTTGAATGAAGCCTTCACCGAAGATTGGGACGCGGTCTGCACCCATTCTGAAAACATCACCAACGCCCTTCTTGCACTCTACCGCCCGCAGGTTCTTCATAGAGCCCAGGAATTATTGAATGAAGGCAAAAGAAGACCCTTGGAATTGCTGAAAGGATGGAGGGTTAAAAAACTTGAACCGACTCATGATCTCCCGTTGGAAGTCAAAGACATGAACACACCTTCAGAATATGAAAATGCCAAACTCCACTTTAAACCAAAAACATGATTGATCTTTACACGGCCGCTACTCCAAACGGTTACAAAGTCTCCATTTTGCTCGAAGAACTACAGCTTCCTTACCATGTTTTCCCGGTGAACCTGATGGAACGGGAACAGAAACAGGAAGATTTCCTGGCTTTGAATCCGAATGGAAGAATCCCCGTCATCGTCGATCATGAAAATGACCAGCTGCCGGTTTTTGAATCAGGAGCAATCCTTGTCTATCTTGCTGAAAAAACAGGGAAATTCCTTCCGAAAGAGATGAAAGGCCGATCGCAGGTGATGCAGTGGCTGATGTTTCAAATGGGAGGGATCGGCCCCATGCAAGGACAGGCTCATGTCTTTTACCGTTACGCCCCGGAAAAAATTGAATACGCGATTGGCCGTTACCAACGTGAAACCCGCAGGCTTTATGAAGTACTGGACCGCCAATTACGGGATAATCCTTACCTGACAGGAGAATTTTCCATTGCTGACATTGCCTGCTGGCCCTGGGTTCGGATTCATAATTGGGCAGGAGTCGAATTAACAGGATTGGAGCACCTGGAACGATGGATAAAAGACCTCTATGCCCGACCAGCTTTTCAAAAAGGCATATGCGTCCCCTACAAAGTTGAGAGGGGAAAAGAAACCCTTGATGAAAGCCGCAAGCGTGGCTCAAAGATGCTGGTTTGAAGGAAAACGCTCAAAAAAGTAGAACCAAAGGACCATTGGTCATTTTTATGGTCTTTGCTGTGATATGGCTGGTCGTCATCTTTTTCTCCAGCCTCCAACTGAATCAGCAAGCGGACCGTGAACGATTCTATGAAGGCTTTTCGATAAGCTGGTTTTTACTGGCAGGAATCACTCCCATTCTTATTGGCGGAGCGTTTTTTAAGTTTCTTCTGGACAGAAAAAAGTCTAATTCCAAATAGATGACAGAATCCTAAGATAGTTTTTTCAAATCTTGGGATTTGTTTAAAGCATTCCCTGATTTTTTAACATTTCCCGAAGATCTTTTTTGACGATTTTTCCATAACCGGATTTTGGCATGTTATCCCAAAAGAAAAACCGGCTTGGCCAACGGTATCGAGCACACCTTCCGTCCAGGTGCTGATATAATGCTGCTTCATCAGCGATTTCAGTATGAGGATTGCGGACAACAATCGCGACTCCCGTTTCTCCCCATTTTTCATCAGGAACTCCAAAAACGGCAACCTCACTGACACCCGGATGAGTCAACAAGACCTCTTCAATTTCCCGAGGATAAACATTGGCTCCTCCAGAAATATACATATCGGAACTACGTCCGGTAATGTAAACCAATCCACGCTCGTCAACATATCCTAAATCTCCGGTATGAAACCAGCCTCCTTCCATCGCCTCCTCGGTTGCATCCGGATTGTCATGATACCCGGCGCAGACCGCTGGGCCTCTGCAACAAATTTCTCCAACTTCGCCTGTTTTCAAAGGTTTTAAATTTGAATCGAGAATCGCAATTTCCATCCCGGTCCTGGGAATCCCGCATGATCCGATATTGGCATTCGGATCCTCATCATCCAGGGAATGCATCTCGGTCGGCAGGTAGGTGATGCAGCCTGTTACTTCTCCCATTCCGTAATACTGAACCATCACCTGTCCTAATTTTTCCAAAGCTTTCTTCTGATCGGCACGATACATCGGTGCTCCCGCATAGATCATGTAGCGCAGGGAACTGTGATCGTATCGATCCACAGATTCATGTTCGACCAGCATTTTGACGATGGTGGGAACCGTGAAGAGGTTACTGACACGATGCCGTTCCACCAACTGCCAAAAGAGTTCCGGATCCAATTTGTTGCCGGGCATCAAAACCAGGGAAGCTCCTCGAGCGACATTCAGAAGCATGTGCACTCCTGCTCCATGGGAGAGGGGAGCTACCGCAATCGATACATCCTGTTCAGTGGTTCCGGGAATGAGATCGGCAAGATGATTGTTAACAACGAAATTCATTTGACCATGAGTCAACACTCCTGCTTTGGGTCTGCCCGTTGTCCCCGATGTATAGAAAAACCAAAGCGGATCATCATATTCAACCGTTTCATCTTTAAATTCTTGCCCCAGATGGCTTTCAATCATGGATTCATAATCCTGATGATCTCCTTGATCATCGCCGATGCAAATCAGAAATTTGAGTGAATCCGCTTCTTCCAGAACCCTTTTCGCATGATCCTCAAAACCTTTTTGATAAATCATCACTTTCGCCCCACTTGAAGAGGCAAGATAAGCCACCTCAGGAGGCGTTAACCTGAAATTAGTGGGGACCCAGACACAACCCATACGAAAAGAAACCCACGAACTTTCAAAAAGTTGGAGGTTATTTCGGGACAGCACCAAAATCCGGTCCCCTTTTGCAATTCCCAGATTTTTTAAGGCAGAAGCCATGGCCTGCACCCGCTGATCCACTTCCTTCCAGGTCCAATTTTTTTCCTCTGCAATTACCGCATGGTGACTTGGAAAAAGACGTGCGGTTCGAGTTAACAGTCCTCCAAGGTTGTTGACACGGGCGTCCTTCATTTAACGGGTCTCCAGAATACTCACGTAATTCGCAACGGCAGCACCTCCCATATTGAAAACCGCACCTTTCACCGCATTTTCAATCTGCATCCCCTGCGCTTCTCCGGAAAGCTGCATCGCTGTCATCACATGCATCGAGACGCCTGTTGCTCCAATGGGGTGACCTTTCGATTTAAGCCCTCCTGAAGGATTGACCGGCAAAGAGCCGTCCTTGGTTGTCATTCCTTCTTCAATCACCTGAGCGCCTTTTCCCTGTTCAGCAAGGCCCATTGCTTCGTATTCCAGTAATTCCGCAATGGTGAAGCAATCATGGGTTTCCACAAAATCCAGATCTTCGATTTTCATTTCCGCTTGCGACAACGCTTTTTTCCAGGCCTTTGCAGCACCGGTAAAACAAGTTTTGTCTCGTCTGCTGAGGGGAAGGAAATCGTTGACCTGAGCACGGGATTTCCAGCCTATGGAAGGTCCATTTAAACTTCTCGATGAAAGATTTTCAATCACCACGGCCGCCGCCCCATCGGATACCATTGAACAGTCAGAACGTTTCAAGGGTGGTGCAACGACAGGATTTTTCTCAGAAGCATGTCTGCAGAACTCAAAACTAAAATCCTTTCGCAGATGGGCAAATGGATTTTCTGTGCCGTTTTTATGATTCTTCGCAGCAATCATCGCCAATGCATCGGATTGATCTCCGAAACGCTCAAAATACTCACTGGCAATCGT
>LNZD02000263.1 GCA_001469005.2 SAR324 cluster bacterium lautmerah10 | reverse complement strand
GCTTGGAACCGAAGATATCCTTGTCCGGGGAAAGGCTTACGAATGATGGATCCCGTCACCCTTGCGGTTCTCAAAGGACGGCTTGAGCAGATTGCTGATGAAATGGACGCGACTCTTTTTCGAAGTGCGTTCAATCCAATCATCGCGGAAGCCCATGATGCGTCCCACGGGCTCTATGATCCTGTCAGCGGAGAAACCCTGGTTCAGGGAAAATCAGGACTCCCGGTTTTTGTCGGAGCTATGGCTTTTGCAGTCAAGGCGGTGATTGACAAAACCGCAGAGTCCGGGGGTGTTCAACCGGGTGAAACTTGGATATTCAATGATCCTTACGAAGGTGGGACCCATCTTTCAGATTTTAAACTGGTCCGTCCTTTTTATTTTGAAGGAACTCTTTTCTGCCATCTGGCGTCGGTCGGGCATTGGCATGATGTTGGAGGTAATGTTCCCGGAAATTACAACCCTGTTGCCACCGAAAGTTTCCAGGAAGGCATGCACATTCCCCCGGTGCGCCTCATCCGCAATGGCGAGATGAATCATGAACTGATCGAGATTTTGCAGTGCAATTCCAGGCAGCCTGGGAGTCTTTATGGAGACCTGAACGGACAGTTGAACGCACTCGATCTCGGCGAAAAGAGACTTCACGCCCTTCTGGAGGATTACGGCACCGAGACCGTCAAAGAGGCATTCACAGAGTTGAAACAAAGAGCGGAACAACTGATGCGTGCCAACATCAAAGAACTCCCGGATGGGACCCTCTCCTGTGATGATTTTCTGGATAACGATGGTATTGTCGATGAATCCCTCCGAATCGGACTCGACCTCAAAGTTTCAGGAGATGAAATGACATTGGATTTTTCCAGAACCTCCAAAGCCTGTGCCGGGCCGGTCAACATTTCGCGCTCCACTGCCATTGCCTCCTGTTATGTCGCCCTCAAGCACCTGTTTCAGGAAGTCCCCGCAAATTCCGGAGTGCTGGAACCGATCCGTTTTGTCATTCCGGATGGCTGCCTGCTGGATGCCAAGGCGCCCAAACCGGTTGGAGGCTACACTGAAACCATTCTCCGGGTTATCGATGTCGTCTTCCAGGCGATGGCAAAACTCGCCCCGGAACGTTCCAATGGTTGTGCCTACGGAACCATCAACGCGCTTTCTCTGGCTGGACATCGTCAGGATGGAAGACGTTGGGTGATGTTTTCCTTCTTTGGCGGAGGCCACGGGGCACACCCAGAAGGAGACGGTTTGAACCATGGCAATGCCCCAATCTCCACGGCGACCATCCCTCCTCTGGAAATCTTAGAAGCGGCCTATCCTATACGCTTTACTCAGTGGGCGCTCCGCCCTGATTCAGGAGGTCCAGGCAAACACCGAGGTGGACTCGGAGCAGTTTATGAAATGGAATTACTCGAAGAAGAAGCGGATGTATTTCTTTTCGGTGAAAGAGGACGATTTGCCCCAAAAGGCGTTGTTGGAGGAAAGGATGCCTTACCCAACCGTTTTTACTACGAACAGAGTGATGGATTCAAGGAACCTCCGATGGTTTCCAAGATGACCGGCATCCATATCAAAAAAGGACAGAAACTCCGCCTCGAAACTCCTGGAGGAGGAGGTTACGGCAATCCCGAAATGCGTCCTGAAGCGGCCATTCTCAAAGACCGTGAACTTGGTTATGTCACTGATCTAAAACAGGAATTCTGAATTTCAACAGGTTGAGATGATTGAAAACTGAAAGTTCATATTCAGGCCTTGGATTGACTTGCCTGTTTACCAGCATGTTCACCAGCCAACCGGCCCAGGGTGATCGCGGTTAGCAATCCATTTCCTGACAGGTATCCCCAAACTGCAGGGCCAGAAACCCCCTGTGCCGCACCTCCTCCTGCAAAAAGATTGGGAAGGGGATGTCCCTCTTTGTGCATCACCCGTGCTTCCGAATTGACCGCCAAACCACCCTGGGTGTGAAAAAGGGAACAACTCACCTGGACCGCATAATAGGGCGGCTCAAGCATCGGTTTTTCCTTGAAATCCCTGCCAAAGGAATCTTCGCGTTTCCCCAGATGAAAATCCTCGATATCCTGGAATGTCCGCTCAAGATTGGATTTTGGAAGGGACGTGATTTTCGAAAGTTTTTCCAGATCATGAGCAGAACGGATTGCCCCCATCTGATCCGCATTTCGGTAATCCTCAAACTCTAAACCTACCGAACCATGCCCCTGAAATGCGGACATATCCCGCAGTTCTGCGCCCAATGCCTCTCCCCAAAGGACGGCATCTCCCTGATTACCGTTATGTCCAAAATAATGCATGCCTTCCAGTTCAGGAATGAACCTTTTGAGCAACTTGGCATTCCCTCCGTATCCGTTACATGCCAGGACCAGGGTTCGGCATCCAAGATCCTCGGTGCTTCCATCCGATCTCAATACCCGAACACCAAGGACCTTTTGATGATTATTAACAAACAGCCCGGAAACCGTAGCTTCACATAAAACGGGGATCTCCCTCTTGGCAACCGATTGGTGGAGACGTTGGAGCAAACTACTGCCGGTATGTTCGGGCACGGTGTGCATCCTGAGTCGGCTGTGCCCTGGGTAGAGAAATCCCTCCAGAACTTCAAAGGGAATCCCATGCTGATCGGAGAGCCACTCCAGGCATGGTCCAGCGAACTCCGTGGTAAGACGAACCAGAGCCTCGTCTGCCTTCCCCTTGGCTTTTTGCTGAATGTCCTTTGCAAAGAGTTCAGGATCATCTTCGATTCCCTTTTCCTTTTGCCAACGGGTACCGGAAGCAGGAATAAATCCTGAAGACAGGGAAGTCGAACCACTGGGTTTTGAGTCCCGTTCCAAAACCAATACTTCTGCTCCTTGTTCCGAGGCGGCCAGTGCGGCAGTCATTCCGCATGCTCCTGCACCAACGACAAGGACTTCAACCTCGTTGGCAAAGACCGTTTCTGTCGATCTGAGAAGGATCATGTCTGTCTCAGGAGACTCGTTGCCTCTTCACAACTTATCAGGTTAGAAACCGTGGAAAGATCGGAAAGTGCTGATTGGTGGGCTTCCTCGGAAAATGCCGCACATCCATCCTTGAGAACCAAAGTATGAAAATCCCTGACATGGGCATCACGAACGGTTGAGGCAACTCCACCATTGGTCACAATCCCGGCAAAGAGCAGGTTTTCAATACCGGCACGTCGGAGGACCCATTCCAGACGACTCATGTAAAAGGCACTGTAGGCGACCTTCTCGACCGAGAGATCAGCAGGTTGAAGTTCTTCAACCAGTTGATGCCCCCAGGAACCCGGAGCAAAGTCACCTTTTCCCAAAAAAGGACGTAGCTGTTTTAAGTGTTCCAGAATGAAAGGTTCTTCTTTTTTCCCGGGCACCAGCGTGAATTGTGTGGAAACAATCCAACCCCCTTTTTTGCGAATCAAATCGGCAAGAGGTGCCAGCCTGGAAGGCAACTGGGCGATAGTTTCCGATTTTTGTCCTGCCCTGCCATAAGCCCCTTCAGGATGAAGAAAATCGTTCTGCAGATCGATCAGCATCAAAGCCAGACTATGGGGTTTTTCAAAAATTTTACTGGGATTCATTGTTCATCCGGGATGATGATCAGGTTTCCAAACCGGTCAACTTCGGCATCCATTGAAGGTTCCAGAAAAATGGTTGTATCCGGTTGTTCAAAAAGCGCTGGACCTTGGATTCTACTTCCCACTGCGAGTTCAAGACGTTGGTATCGTATGGTCGGATGCCATGCTCCCTCAAACCATACTTGAGTCTCACCAAGTCTGCAGGAATCTGGATCCATAGGATTTATTGGTGCCAGTAGCGTCAGATCCAGTTTGGGTCTGATCCCTATCACGGAGGCCTTGAGGTTGAGGATCCGTATCGGCAAGTTTTCCAATAAGCGACCATAAAGACTTTTATAGCGCTGTTCAAACGCTTTAAGAACTCTTTCTTTTTGGATCTCAATCTTTTGAGTTTTGGATTGCTGCAGAGTCTTTTCAAGAATCGGGACATCCACCGTGTGGGTCTGGCCTAGGTAGGACATGTCCAGTTCAAAACGTACCTCCTGTCTTTTGAAGAAAACCCCGGAAGCCTCAAGAAGATCCAGACCTTCTTGGCTGAATTCCTCCATCCTGCGGATCAATGCTGGAAGATCCAGTTGGTCGAGCATGGTGTTCAGGGTTTGCACCCGGTCATGGCGCATATCGGCAATGACGCATCCAAGGGCACTGGTTACCCCAGGGTAACGTGGAACCATTGCACGCGACAAACCAACTTCACGAATCAGTGAACAGACATGAAGGGAACCTCCTCCGCCGAATGAAACTGCGGCAAAATCCTGGGGATTGTGTCCCTGTTCAATCGAAATCAGACGAATCGCTCCAGCCATCTTTGAGTTGGCAACGCGGATGATGGCTTCCGCAGCTTCCATCACCTCCATCCCGAGGGGCTGTGCGATATGTTCACGGATGGATTCGCGGGCAGCATCCGAATCGAGTTGCTCAAGTTTCCCGCCTATCGGTTTTTCCCCGTTGATCCGTCCCAACACCAAATTCGCATCTGTCACCGTCGGCCTTTTGTTTCCGTTTCCATAACAGACCGGACCAGGGTCGGAACCCGCTGATTCCGGACCAACTTCAAGTAATCCTCCCTGATCGACGTGGGCAATTGAACCTCCTCCCGCACCAATGGTGGTGATCTCAATCATCGGGGTTCGTACCACCATTCCGAATCCTATGGACGTCTGAGGGGCTAGAGCACTTTCTCCGTTCCTGATCAGGGAAACATCAAAACTCGTCCCACCCATGTCACAACTGATAAGATTTGGAAATCCTGCTTCCATGCCGAGGTAGGATGATGCAATCACTCCGGCGGCAGGACCAGAAAGCGCAGTTCTCACTGGGAGTCTTTCGGCTGTCTCGACACTCATCACCCCGCCGTTGCTTTGCACGATCAGCAATTCACCTCCGAATCGTTCCGATCGCATCTTTTGATCCAGGTTTTCCAGATAGTTCCCGATCACCGGTTGAAGGTAAGCGTTCAAGGCGGTTGTAGAAATCCGCTCGAATTCCCTGATCTCTGGAAGGATTTCATGGCTGACACTGACATGGGGATTGGGCCAGATGTCCCTCAACTTTTGTGCGGCCAAAATTTCATTTTCAGGATTGCTGTAACTGTTGATAAAAAAAAGGGACACAGCTTCAGCACCCATATCAAGTAACTTCCTGGCCTGAATTTCCAATACCTCAAGATCCACAGGAGTATGCAGAGTTCCATCAGCCAGGATTCTTTCACTAACTTCGAATCGCATGTTGCGGGGAACCACCGGTTCAAATTGCCCCCAGAGCCCCCAGGTATTGGGACGGTCCCTGCGGCGCATTTCAAGAACATCGCGGAATCCTCTGGTGGTCAGGATTCCTGTTTTTGCACCCTTTCGACTCAGCAGGGCATTTGTGCCGACGGTGGTTCCGTGCACCACCGTCCGAACCCTGGACCAGTCCTTTGCGTGGGTCCCCAACCCTTGAAGAAAACCCCTGGAAGAATCCTCTGGAGTGGAAGGAACCTTGGCAATTTCAATCTTCTGGGAAGCTTCGTCTAAGAAAAAAACATCGGTGAAAGTCCCGCCGACATCGACTCCAATGATCATGATCAATCTAGTTTTAAATTTGTAAGCTTCAAAGATTACAAAATCCTTTCACCTCAGGCCAGCAGATTGGCTTGAGCAAAAGAAGATTTCATGGTTTCCTCTCATTTTAAACAAGCTTTTAAAATTGATTTAAATTCATTGGAAGTAACATCAATATCCATGCAAAAAGCAGAAATCCCGAGTATCCACCAGGAGCATCAGGTGGACCGCAATCTGGTAGAGCACGCACTTGACTTGCTGGAAGCTTCAAGAACTCCACGGGATGAGCCCGTTCCCTTAAAAGAAGGACTGGAACTTCCTGAAGTGATGCCTGAATCAGGAATCGAGGCTAAGAAAATGCTGGATGAGTTGGCATCTTCCGTTCTTGAAACCAGTGCGCAACTTCACCATCCGGGTTTCATGGCTCACATGGATCCTCCCACTCCCTC
Source organism: SAR324 cluster bacterium lautmerah10 (assembly GCA_001469005.2). Taxonomy (GTDB): domain Bacteria; phylum SAR324; class SAR324; order SAR324; family NAC60-12; genus UBA1014. The sequence continues at coordinate 4,510 of LNZD02000263.1, read as the reverse complement.
CGTCGCCTGGGTTGCTTCATTCTGGCAGGCTGCGTTGAACCAGAATTTGCTTCATCCTGATGTTGCCCCCAAAGCCAGATTCCTTTCTGAACGGCTGGTATCCTGGATCGCTCCTTTTTTCGGCATGGATGGAGGTCATTTTGTTCCAGGATCAACGGTTTCCAACCTAACCGCATTGTGGGCTGCAAGGGAAATCAAAGGTGTTAAAAAAGTCGCTGCTTCCAAAATGGCCCACCTCTCAGTCCGAAAAGCTGCGGACATCCTCGGTTTAGAGTATCTGGCAATGGATTCAGACCCGTTACACCAATGGCATCCGGACTCCGATTCAGACTGGACTGACACAGCTCTTTTCCTCACTGCAGGAACGGTGGCGACCGGCGCCATCGACCATTTGAAATCTTTACCTTCTGCTCCGTGGGTCCATGTCGATGCTGCCTGGGCAGGGCCGCTGCGATTCAGCAATCAATATGCCTCTCTGCTGGACGGGGTGGAAAACGCTGATTCGGTAGGATTTTCCGCCCATAAATGGATGTATCAACCCAAGGGGGCGGCACTGGTACTCTTCAGGGATTCAGAGACCGCGCATCAGGCCATGTCTTATGGCGGAGGTTACCTTTCCGCTCCGAACATTGGGTTGATCGGCTCCGCACCGGCTTCAGCCCTTCCATTGGCTGCAACCCTCCTGCATTGGGGACGCAGTGGACTGTCGGATCATCTCAATGCCGATATGAACAAAGCTGAACAGTTGGCTTCTTTAATCGAGGAACATCCCGATTTCGAGATATGGGGACCATGTCGGACGGGAATCGTGGTTTGGAAACCCAAACACTTTCCTGCTGCCGAAGTCCGATCACGTTTGAAAAAGGCCTGGGTCTCCCTCACTCAAATCGACAATGAAACCTGGCTGCGTTCCGTTGCGGCCAATCCCGGAGCCGATCCTGAATTCGTTTTTCAGCAAGTTCTTGAGGCAGCCAACATCCGCTGAGTTTTGACTTCCCCATGCTCAGATCCTTCAACCATTTCAAAGATGAACGCAGAAACGAGGCAGCCAACATGCTTCTTGCTTTTTCATCCCGAGTTTGAAACCATAATCACTCTTTCCACACTTATTCCTTTCGGGGTGTAGCGCAGTCCGGTAGCGCGCCTGCTTTGGGAGCAGGATGTCGGGAGTTCGAATCTCTCCACCCCGACCACAGAGCTAGTATTTCCAACACATTACGAATCTTGCCTGGAATTATTCCTTAAGTTTTGTAGCAGATTTGTAGCAGCTAAGCTTTGAGAGTTGAGTTTTAAAGTCATCCTTTCTTTTGATATAGGTTCATAGTGCGTCTCGTTGACTTTAGGACAATGTCCTAAGTAGCTTGCTGCTTCTTTGGTAGTAAACTGCAACTCATGCTTTAGGTGGTGGTTAAACCAGTTCCTAAAGTCTTTGAGTTGAAGATTTTCTATACCTGCTCTCTTCTTCATGGTCACCCATGCACTACTGAGAGAATCTCTCCTGCTACCATCTTTTTTTGGAAACACCCAATTACTGATTCTTTTTTGAGAATCCAAGACATCCTGTGCTTCTCTCAAAAGAGGTATCATTCTGCTCTTCTCCCATTTAGGAGCCCAGCCAATGCCTTCTTTAGTCATGCAATTGGGTTTTGATTTGATCATCCATACACCATCTTCAATATCATCCCACTCCAAGTGCAAAACCTCACCAAGTCTTGCACCTGTGAAGATTAAAAACTTAATCAATGGAAGAATCTCTGAATCCTGAGAAAGCAATCTTTGAATCTCAAGATTGCTGGGAAGATGATCTCTTACCAAGCCAGATGATTTTCTTACCAAGGTGTTTTTCGTAATGGGATTGGGCATCTGAACCATTCTGTTCTCAATTATCCAATTGAAGAATTTTCTCAAAATCCCTCTATAGGTTCTGAGAGTTGCTTCAGATTTCCTCTCTTTTTGCAGCTTTCCCAGAAGAGTCTGGATTTCATAAGGATTGATTTCATCTACATAAACCTTCTCAAGTTTTTCCAACAGTGACTTTAATGCATACTCATCGTTGATCTGACTTCTAGGTTTTTTGTTGATGGAACTGGCCTTGATGTATTTTTCAGCTGCGGTTTCTAAATCCAACCGAACTTTTGATGCAAACTGATACTCAGGCATTCTAGAAATGTCATGATCGTCAAAAACTCCTTGATAAAGCTCCTGCTCTTTCAAGTGCATCTTTTTTTTGGCAATCACTTTTTTCGTAGTACCAAGAGATCTACAAATTCTACTTTTGTTCGGAAGATAATAAGAGATGTAGTAGTAATGACCATTGAGGTATACCCCACATCTTGGATCATAGTTAAAGTCCATCTTGTTCCTTTCTAAAATTAGGACACCAAGCCCAAGAAGGATTCAAGATCCGACTTCGTTATACGGACCTTCCTGCCAATCTTCAAGTATGGAAGATCTCTTTTATCATAGAGATGTCCCTCTATGGTTCTTTTACTAACTTTAAGCATGTCCGCTACTTCATTTATTGAAAATACTTTACATGATTCTTTTTGCTTGAAATCGAGCTTTTGAAGCACCTTTTCAATCATATACTCCAAATATGTATCCTTCTCTTCTGAAGACTCTATGAAGGTATTATCTTCAATATTATCAATAGTTTTTGAGTTTTGATTAGAGACCATTTTCCACTTCATAATCGTTTTTTATACTTAGATTTTAAAGGATTTGAAATACACAACGGGGGGAATTTAGTTGTGCATTATAAAAAGAATCACCTGAGAGAAATTTTTTGAATTTTTTTCCCACCACATAGAGAAAAGGAGTGGTAAGAAAAAAAACTAACCGGAGGTTCCTCCGGATAACCTCTCAAGGTTTAAAAATCAGAATGTGAATCAAAGGAGAAAGGTTTCTTCTGAACTATGTAGCGACCATTTCTGCCTGCGTCATTTCTCAAGATCTCATAGTTTGCTTGAAGGAAATCCTTTGCTTCTTTGATCCTTTCTTCTTTTGAAGTATCTGAGTTTTTGGCTCTATGCTTTGACTCCTTCCAGTCTTCTTGACTCAAGTAGCCTGAATCTATCGCTTGCTTAACATATCTCTCAGCAGAACTGACAGATCGTCCTATAATGTCTTTAAGATCTTCAAGCTTTGCGACAAATCCTTTCTCAATAAGATCTGTGATCATTTGATTCCGGTCATCAGCTAGAGTTTCATCATATAACTCCCACTTTTGATCATAGGGGTTTAACTGAATTGAAGTGTTAAGTCGTTGTCCTCTTCTGGATTTTCCCTCAATCACCTGAAATGTCACATACCCATCCATGGAAGATGGACAAGGAAGAAGACAGATCGTCTTATCCAACCTTGTTGCCATGTCATAACTTCCTCTCCAGGTTGGAACTCCATCAGGACCTAGGTTTAAGGTCTTACCCGTATGATGAACAATCACCAAAGAGCACCCTACCTTTCTTGCTTTAGTTACAATCATATTAAAACTTTGCATGTGTCCTGCTGAGTTATCATCCCCTAGTTCTGCCAAATTGCTTAAATTATCCAACACAATCACAGGTGACTTTCCATTCCCAGTGTGATTTTTAACCCATTTCAAAAGCTCTAACTGATTCTCATCTAATTCCAAACTCAAGAAATCCTCAATTGAATGAGGTTGAGAGACTCTAGAAACAAAAAGAAAATTCTCTCTTAGAAGATCTTGATCAACACCAAGAGTTGGGATGAGTAGTTTGATCCTTTCCTGGATATCTTCTTCCAACATCTCTCCATCCACATAGCAAACCGGTTGAGGATCTTCATTTTGCCAATCCAGCAATTCTAGTGAACCCTTCCCAGCTGTAATTAAAGAGATTGCTAATGAAAGCCATGTCTTTCCAACACCTGTAGGTGAGTAAAGCATGACTGCTTCTCTATCATGAAGAAGATTGGAAACCAGAACTCTCCTTTTAGGATGAATCCTTTCTTCCATATCTTTCCATGTGGAAACATCTAAATAGAACTTCCTTTCATATTTGAGGTTTCCTTTTATGTAACTCTTAGGAGTGAAAGGCATTTTAAAACTAGGAACATGTTTCTTAGATCGTTTTAAATCTTTTTTATCCATTAAGTCCTCCTTAGTGTCTTTGAGGCATCATCTAACCAACTCTCCACTTTGAAATCCTTCAGAATGGATCTTAAGGTGTCTGATGTGGTTCCACTGATACCAAGAGATCTAAGAGCTTGTTGGGCTTCTATAATCTTTTGATGTTCATGGTCAGTGATCCTAAAACCAATCACTCGAGTCTTTTGAGGCACTTCTGCCTTTGCATGGTGTCTATTCATAGTTGTTTAAGTTGTAAACTGAAAAAACAGATAGGAAGGAAAACTCATGAGATACATACCTCGTAAATTTCCTCAGAAACTAAAAGTTGACCAACCATTAGTTAATAATGGCCCTTTCATACCATTTCTTTCTATTTATCTGTTATTATTAATTTTTTTTGAAAAATGAATTGAAATGAAT
>LNZD02000262.1 GCA_001469005.2 SAR324 cluster bacterium lautmerah10 | reverse complement strand
GTTGAGAATTTTGAAGCTAGTCAGATCATCTGTTAAGAATTCAGATTAAATCTTTGAGTCTTCATCTAAGCCGAAAGTCTATGGGGTCGAAGAGGCTCTGCATTTAGTGCTTATACATCAGACTCCATATAATTATATTTTTTATATTGACATCGATGAAGGGTTATGATGTATTGCTTTTCAAGACTCATTTTTCAGCCCAGCGGACGGTGGCTCAAAACATCCGCAGTGAAAGTGATGCTTCTTTTTCAGCTTCTTCAAAAATCGCTTTCATAAAAAATAGCGAGGTGTTTAGAGGTTCTTCATCTTCGCTAGAAGCTTTAACATGCTTCATCTCCTTTCGGGCCGTCACTCGGCACTTCTGATGACGGCCCGCTTCATTCCTCCTTAGGAATCCAATCCCCATTGCTCTGGTACCGGCTTTACTTAAGTATGGAAGGTTCCCATCCATCCGCAATCCCCTGACCAGGAGTACTGCATCACTTTCTCAATTGATTTCTAAAGGCTTTCCATAGCCTTTCAAATGGATCAGTTCAAATTCCTTTCCGGGTAAAATTCCCAGAATTCTCTTTCCGTGTACAAAAAATCAGGTTTTGAGGATTTAATTTGTTTGGAAATATTGTTCATATCAAATAACCGGCAAGCGACATAACCCATTCCGATCGTATCTTCCAAATGAACACATTGGATTTGATAGGGTTCCGGTTGGAATACGGATTTCCCCATCAATATCATCACCAGAGCAGTTCCGAGAATGCCGATAAGCAGACTTTTGAAGTCGATGGATTTCATAAACGATCCTTTGATTGAGATTATTGGTTTGGAATATTCTTCGTCTGCTCTTCAAGGTCCTCAAGAGAAGATCGATCATACTCCTCGCATTGGGTTATGGTTCCTTTTCCTTTCTCCTTGAAATCACTGCATTTCAATTTGGAAGAACACCCAAAGTGTAAAATCATTGACAGGATGAGAAGGTTCAGGAATAAGGTTGGATTCATAAAATTCCCTATTGAGCGTTTTGGGAAACTCAATCTTTGCCAAATTTTAATCTAGGGTCAATGGACTGATGCTATGGATCCATTCCCTGAGATTTCATGGTTACCAATTCATTCTTAGGAAAACCCGGCGCTTCACTTCGAACTTTTCAACTGTACTAAAAATCGTGCCATAACATGCTTTTGTCACTGCAGGTTGAAAAGAGAGAGTTTTGCACTATTTTTGACAGAAAGAGGTTTTTGATTAAGTTCTGATAGGATCTCCGGAAATTTTCTGGACTTTCACCCGGGTTTGATGCACCAATTTAAGATGTTCCAGGACGGTCATTCAAAAAATAGAATCTTCCGAAATTCACCCTGGACGGAGGCAAGACCGTTACTTCACCCATGAACCCTGCCTAGTATTCGATCATGGCAACCCGTAAACCGAACCTTTTACTGATTCAGGCGGATCAACTCGCTCCGCAATTTCTCGCTGCGTATGGTCATCCCCTGGTGAAAACCCCAAACATTGACCGGTTGGCTGAGCAGGGGGTGGTTTTTGATGCAGCCTACACCAATGCTCCGCTTTGCGCTCCTTCCCGTTTTGTGATGATGAGTGGACGCCTGCCGAGCAGAATTGCGGCGTGGGACAATGCAGTCGAGTTTTCTTCCGAAATTCCAACCTTTGCCCATTACCTCTCCGCAGAAGGATACCGGACTTGTCTTTCCGGGAAGATGCATTTTATCGGGCCGGATCAATTGCATGGTTTCGGAGAACGCCTGACAACGGATGTTTACCCTGCAGACTTCACCTGGCATCCGGAATGGGACCGTCCCAATGTCAAATTGGACTGGTATCACAACATGGAGGTGGTCACCAAAGCCGGGATATGCACGCGCGCGATGTACATGGATTACGACGATGAAGTGATTTTTCGAGCCAAGCGATTCCTGTTCGATCATGCTCGAGAGGATCCCGAACGTCCTTTCCTGCTGACCGTGTCCATGATCCAACCCCATGATCCCTACCTGTGCCGGGAGGAGCATTGGAATCTCTATCGCGATGATGAAATTGACTTGCCACGGGTTCCACTCGGGTCCGTTGAGGAGGATCCGCATTCGGCAAGACTGCGTTTCAGCTATGGTGCGAGCGAACTGGATTTGGAGGAAGAAACCATCCGTGATGCCCGTCACGCGTACTATGGTTCAATCTCGGATATTGACGACAGGGTCGGGGAACTCCTGAATGCACTTGAAGGGGCAGGTTTCAGGGATAACACGATTGTTGTTTTTACCTCGGACCATGGGGATATGCTGGGGGAGCGCGGTATGTGGTTCAAAATGTCATTTTTGGAAAATTCCTCACGTGTCCCCCTGATTATAAGTGGTCCAAGCGGATTCAAATCAGGTCGTGTCAATTCAGCGGTTTCGCTGGTGGACTTATTACCGACTTTGGATGAATTTGCACGTGACGGGTTGGCGAGAGACTATCCGACTCCGATTGAAGGACGTTCGCTGCTGCCCCATCTGTCCCGCTCGAAAGGGCATGATGAGGTGTTTGGTGAGTATTTCGCGGAAGGAACCACGGAACCAATTTACATGATCCGGCGTGGAGGAAAAAAACTGATATACTCCGAGAATGACCCGACCCAGTATTATGATCTGACAAAAGATCCTCTGGAAACGAACAATCTCGCACTAAACGCTGACTTCCAGGCTGAGGTTACCGATTTGATCGGTGAAATCGAAAACCGATACGATCACGAAGCTTTGATCAAGCGGGTGCTTGAAAGCCAACGCCGTCGCCGCTTTCTCAAAAATATTATGCGTGATCAATCTATAAGCTGGGATTATCAGCACGTCGAAAATGGTGGTGACGCTTATATCCGCAACACCATGCCCATCTACCAGTTGGAAAAAAAGTCACGCTTTCCCCAGGTGTGAGTCTGCTGAAAATACAGAAGAGAAGTCGATTTATTTTGAAACAAATAGGGGAGATCCCAGGCTTTTTACATCCACATCGACGCCCAGACCTGGTTCAGCAGGAACAGAACCGATTCCATTTTTGGAACGTGGCTGATAACCGGCAATGTGTTCGTTGTTCCAGTCATTCATGAATGAAACAGTAATGACCTGTTCGGGTCTAGTGCTCGCGGCCAAGTGACTGACTGCAGCCGTAACGAGATCACCACCCCAGGTATCTTCAATCGTCACCCTTAAGCCCAGACTATCGGCAAGGTCGCGGACCAGTTTTGAGCCGGTCAAACCTGCAAATTTGGAAATTTTGAGGTTAATCCCTTCCATGCCTTGGGCATTGAATGCACGAACCATCGTATTGACATCGGTAATCACCTCATCAAGGATCATCGGCAGCGAGGTATGCTGCCGAACATAGAGACACTCCTCAAGGGTTTTGCATGGCTCCTCGAACAGGACCCCATGCAACGGTTCTATCAGGCGTGCAGCAATCATCGCATCCTGTAACAGCCACCCTCCGTTGGCATCTGCGACAATCACATCTTCACTGGTTGTCACTTCAACCACCTTCCGAACCCGTTCTGCATCTTCGTAGGGATTGGCCCCGATTTTTAGTTGGAATCGGTGGATTCCTTCAGAACGCCGGTCAACCACATACTGTTGCATTTCTTCTGAAGGTCCCAAGGGGACCGCCTTATACAAAGGAAAACTTTCCTGCAGCCGGCCTCCCAGCAACGTCGCAACATCTTTCCCCGAATCTTTTCCCAGGATATCCCAGCAGGCCATGTCAATGGCGCTTTTGGCATAACTGTGTCCGCGAAGGGAAGCATTCATTGCAGTATGGATGGCGGAAAGATTGGTCGGATCCAATTCATTCAGGGCAGGCAGCATCTGTTGTAAGGCAGCTCTTGCACCAAGACCATGGGAGGCCAGGTAGAGCGGGCCAAGCGGACAGACCTCTCCCCATCCTTCAATGCCGGAATCCGTCAGGATACGAACCACCGTGCTGGGAATGCTGTTGATCACCTGGTTGCCCGACATGACGTATTTGCCGTAACGGTAACTCAGGTCATAGCCATAAATTTCAATTCGATCAATTTTCATAATTGGTTTTTTAGATTAATCCATCATAACTTTGGGCACCTGAATCTCTGAGCCAGATTCGATACAGGTGTCGTTTCTTTTCCGGGTCCGGGTCGTCAGTGAAGCGGCTGCGGTAATGGATCAGGTTCTGATTGTCGAGAAACTGGATCTGTCCCCGTTCCAGGGGAGCCTCCACCCACAGGTCTTCAGAACCGACCACGTTTTGCAGACACTCCAGGGCATCTTGAAGTTCATCGTCCATCTTCTTCCCTGAGATTTCATAACCTTTCTGGACGAGAGAGACATTGACCCTGGCTTTGAGCTTGGTTCCGTTCCAACTGAAACATGGAGCCCAAACCGTGGGAGGAGCATTTTCGGCATGTTCTTTCTGCCGGTCGAAAAGCATCGGCTGGTAGAGTCTCTTTAACGGTCCCGGATGCTGTTCCAGCATTCGGTTATGCACCGAATGGAGGCTGCAAAAACGGCTGACGCCGCCTTCCCGCGCTGGGCGTTTACAGAGCAGCCCGACGTATTCGGGAAGACGGATTCCGAATGCATTGTCATTGTGAAAGGGAAGTTCGACATTCGTATACGACCCCCGGACACCGTAGCTGTAGGGTTGTCCGGTATCGGTCACATCGTACATCATGGTGCCGTCCCATTTTTGTGCAACTGGCCTTCCCAACAGTTGTGAAAATATCCGGAAACACTCCACCTGTTCCTGATCATTCAGGCTGTCCAAAGGGAATGGTTCCATCACACAAAATCCGCAGCCTTGATCCAGTATGGATTTTGCGGATGAGGCGATTTCTCTCAAATGGGGGATTTCAAAATCTTCGGGCGTCCTGAGAAAATCCGGAAGGGGATGATTGCGGATCGTTTCTGCGATGGTATGAATTTCTTCCAGGGCGTTTTCGCTAAACTGGATTGTCCAATCCTCTGAAGTCAGATCTGGAGCACTCCATGCCCTGGAACCTCGGATCGGTTCTTCCAGCATGACTGGAGGTAATTCTCCGGAGAGGTCAAGACTTCCAGAGGTTTCCACGTTCATCTCGGGGGACGGAGGCATTCTTCGATTTTTGGAAAATCCGGGATCATTGAAACATTCAGAATGATTTCCGGACTTCTTCGAGGACTTTGGGCAGGGTTTCGGCCAGGATTTGCAGTTCTTCAGGCAAACCGGCGGTGATGCGGATGCAGCGGTTGAGTGGCGAAACCCCGGGCATCCTCACAAAGATTCCCTTTCCGATCAGTGACTGCATCAGAGCCGCGGCAAAGGCCCCGTCTTTTCCACAGTCGATGGTGAGGAAGTTGGATGCCGTCGGCAGGGGCATGAGGCCGTTTTCAACCGCAATTTCTTTGATGGTCTCCAGCGAATTGTTCACCTGTGTCAGCACACGCTGCAGGTGAGCCTGGTCTTTCAAAGCAGCACGCGCCGCTGCCTGGGCCACGCGTCCCACCCCGAAATGATTGCGGATCTTGTTGAATTCCAGGATCAGTTCCGCATTTCCGATGGCGTACCCCACACGCATCCCGGCAAGACCGTAGGCTTTGGAAAAGGTACGCATGCGGAGCAAACGTTGGTTATCCAGATCAAGCGGAGGGAGGGTTCCCGGAGGGGCGAATTCTCCATAGGCTTCATCTAGAATGAGCAGGCAGTTTTCCGGAATCTGTTTGGTGATGGATTCGATGCTTTGTGCATCCCACCAGCTTCCCATCGGATTGTCCGGGTTGGAAACATAGATCAATCTCGCCTGAAGTTGGGTTGCCTTCTGAATCAGGGCATCCAGGTCTTCACGGTCATCCCGGTAAGGAACGAATTCGAGTTTCCCCCCGTAACCGTTGACGTGGTAGTTGAAGGTCGGGTAGGCCCCTGCGGAAGTGACAACCGTATCCCCGGGCTGCAGGAACATCCGGGCGACATAACCCAGCATTCCGTCGATGCCCTCACCGACCATGATGTTTCCCGACTCAACCTGGTGATGAGCCGCAAGATCTTCCCGCAAATCATGAAATTCCGGATCTCCGTACATCCAACTTTCTGAAGCAGCATCGGCCATCGCCTGAATCGCATTGGGGGACGGTCCGAAGACACTTTCATTGGCACCGATCCTTGCCTTGAATAGGGATCCCTGGTTCCTTTCCTGGGTTTCAGGCCCGACGAAAGGCACGGTGGCAGGGAGTTCCTGAACCAGTGGGCTGACCCGGTAATCAGGCATTGCAGGAATTCTGTTTAAAAGTGAACCCCGGGAAACTATTCAACGGATCCATATTTCTCCTGCATTGTATGGTATCCGGGGAATCCCACCATGTCCTTCAATTGCTGGAAAGTCCATTGCTGTTTCTGGATCGTGCTGTGATCATTTTTTTTCATCAGGGACAACTGTTGTGCCAGCGTATTGGCAACACTCAGTAAAAGGGTCACAGGGTAGAGTCCGATTTTGAACCCGAGTTCCTGGAGATCCTCCTCTTCCAGGAAAGGCGTTTCTCCCCCTTCGACCATGTTGGCAAGCATCGGTTTATTGATCTGTTCCACTGCTGCACGCATTTCCCCGAGGGATCTTGGCGCTTCCAGGAAAATGACATCCGCCCCGGCTTCTTCGAAAGCCTTGGGAATGAGGACTTTCCCCTGGACATGACCGCATCTTTTCGGGGCAAGCTGGTCTTCCAGATGAATGGCTGCCACACCGAGTTTGGCATAGGTTTTCACAGTCCTGTAGACGTTGATCGCATTTCCGTAACCGGTGTCTCCGTCGGCAATCAGCGGAATCCCGATGCAGGAAGCCAGGTTGCCGGCATGGGTCGACATCTGGGTGAAGTCCATCAATCCGGCATCGGGCTCACCGATGACCGAGGCGGAACTGCCGAAACCCGTCATGTAGGCTGCAGAAAAACCGCTTTTTTCTACCATCAGTGCCGAAAAGGCATCGTAACAGCCGGGAACCGTGAGCACTCCTGGCTGTTCCAGCAATTCACGAAGCCTGGCGGCCTTATTTTGTGATTCCATCGTTATTTTAGGTCAGCTCTTTGTTTATGTTTATTTGAAATTGTTTACCATCCTCACATGGCTCCACCACCGTTGATCTGGATCAACTGCCCGGTAACGTAAGCACCTTCTTCGGAAACCAGGTGTGCGACCATGGAGGCAATTTCCTCCGGGGTGCCAAGACGTTTTGCAGGAACTTCCGAAGCCTGACGGTTGATGAATTCTTCCTCCCTGGCGCTGGTGCGTTTGGTGAAAATGGCTCCTGGAGAAATCGTGTTGGCGGTGATGCCCTGACCGGCAAAATCCCGTGAAAGAGCCTTGACCAGTCCCCAGGCACCGTGTTTCGAAACCGAAACATGGGGGCTGTTGGGATAACCCCGGATTGCATTGACTCCGGCAAAGGTGAGGATCCTTCCCCATTGTTGTTCAAGCATCCCGGGAATCAGCAGACGGCAGAACTGAAACGCGGCTCCAAGATTGACTTCAAGAACCCGATCCCACTCCTCATCCGATATTTCAAACAGGTTCTGATGGGGACGGGTTGCAGCATTGTGGATCAAAACATCAACCCGTCCAAAAGTCTGAAGCGCTTCTTCAGAGATACGTTTCACTTCGGACCGATTGGAGAGGTCCCCGACCGTGACATGAGTCTGGGCTCCCAGGGATTCTGCTTCACGTGCGGTCTGCTCACAGGCATCAAGGTCGCTGCCTCCATGGATGACCAGGTTCATTCCGTCTTTGGCGAGTCTCAGGGCGATGGCGCGTCCGATGTTTTTCCCGGAACCGGTGATGAGGGCGGTACGTTTCGGTGTCATGATTTTTCTTTCAGTTTATTGAAGATGCATCACTGATGGCCTGTCTGAGGATCTGTGCGGTATGCATCGCAGGTTTTCCGCTTCCATGCTGAATCTGCTGGCGGCAGCTCGTCCCGCAGGCAACGATGCCATGATTCTGATCCAGGGTCCGGATCTTTGGAAGCAAACTCAATTCTGCCATTTTCATCGAAATTTCATAGTTTTCACTTTCATAGCCGAAGGAGCCTGCCATTCCGCAGCAGCTGGAAGGAATCAATTCAACTTCCAATCCCGGGATGGTTTGCAAGATTCCCAGGGTGCTGCCTGTGGCATTCGCGGCTTTCTGGTGGCAATGTCCATGGACCCAGATTTTTTCCTGGGAGATTTTCTGAAGCGGAAGTTTGAGTTGGCCCTTTTGATGTTCCTGGAAAAGGAACTCGTCCAGCAGCTGGACATGGGAAGCCAACGCCTCGGAATCCGGACCGGGAACGAGTGATGGGTAATCGTCCCGGATGGTGAACATGCATGAGGGTTCGAGGCCAACCACCGGGATTCCTGACTCGACGAATTTGTGGAGTCTCCCGATAACTTTGAGGGCTTCCTGGCGCGCCTCCCGGAGCAGACCCGAAGAAAGGTAGGTTCTTCCGCAACAGAGTCGGCTGGAAGAAGATGAAGCTCCCAGGGCCTGCACTTCGTATCCGGAATTCTGCAGCACCGTCACGGCATCCCGCAGTCCCTGGGGTTCGAACCAGGTGCCGAAGCGCAGATGGAGCAGAGGGGCAAACTTGGAAAGCAACGGAGCGTGTCGCGGCAAATTGGCGAAAATACGGTCACGAAGTTTCACTCCATGCTCCTGCTGGTAATGGTGCAGAAATTCGCTCTTCATCCGGGTCATGTCCACCCCCGTTGGGCATTCCCGGGCGCAGGCTTTACAACCCACACAAAGCCGCATCGTCTCATACATGGATTTGGAGGTCAGGGCACGTGTCCCAAGTTGTCCTGAAAGAGCAAGGCGCAGGGCATTGGCCCTTCCCCGGGTCAAATGTTGTTCATCCTGGGTGACCCGATAGGAGGGGCACATCACATCCGGATTGGATTTTCTGCAAGCCCCATTGTTGTTGCACATTTCCGCCGCACGCTGGAATCCTCCCCAGGGAGACCAGTCCAGGTAGGTGTCGACTTCAGGATGCTGGTATTCGGTTGAATAGCGGAAAAGGCTGCGGTCGTCCATTTTTTCAGGACGGACGATCTTTCCGGGATTGAGCAGGTTGTCCGGATCGAAGAGTTTCTTCACCTCAGCAAAGGTGTTCACCATCCGCGACCCGTACATGGTTTCCAGAAATTCGGAACGTACCAGTCCATCCCCGTGTTCTCCGGAATGAGACCCGCCATATTCCCGCACGATTTCGAAGGCTTCTTCGGTGATCTTTCGCATCACGGAGGCACCCTGTTCCTTCTTCATGTTCAAGACCGGACGCACATGCAGGCAACCCACCGAGGCATGGGCGTACCAGGTGCCGGTGGTTCCATATTTTTCAAAGAGGTGGTTCAGCCTGGATGTATACTCGGCAAGGTCCTTCAGTTCAACCGCGCAGTCTTCGATGCAGGAAACCGGTTTGTCGTCTCCTTTCATCGACATCATGATGTTCAATCCTGATTTTCTCACATCCCATACTTCTTTCTGGAATGCGGGATCGATTGCTTCGACCACGGCATCCTGGAATCCCAGAGATGCCATCATTGCCTTCAGTTCAGAGAGTTTGGCTTGAAGGGGCTTTAGTTCCTCTCCGGTGAACTCGACGAGCAACAAAGAATCAGGTTCACCCATGACAAACTTTTTAAGCTTTTCCGCAAACTGGGGGATCGACCTTGCCAGTTCGATCATCGTCCGGTCCACCAGTTCCACCGCGTCCGGGTTGAGGGTGACCAGATGCTGGGTGGAATCCATTGCCTCATAAAAGCTGGGGAAATGACAGACACCAAGTACTTTGTGGGTTGGAATCGGTTGAAGTTTAAGGTGAATCGAGGTGGAAAAGGCCAGGGTTCCCTCCGAACCGACCAGCAGTCTGGCGGGATTCAGCACCCCATGATCAGGAGGAATCAGTTCATCGATGTTGTATCCGCCGACGCGACGCTGTACTTCCGGAAACCGCTTTAGGATTTCATCGGCTTCCCGGATACCAATCTGAAAAAGCTGTTGCAGCAGGTGATCCCGGGTGGACGGGTGTTTCCCATTCAGGGATTTGGGATCGACTTCCCCAAATTGAATCTTTTCGCCATTCTGGAGCAGGGCTTCGACTCCGAGGACATTGTCCACCATTTTTCCATAACGGATCGACCTTGCACCACAACTGTTGTTACCGGTCATTCCCCCAAGGGTTGCACGGCTGCTGGTCGACACATCGACCGGGAAAAATAGCCCATGGCGTTTCAGTTGCGCATTCAGTTGGTCCAGCACCAGTCCCGGTTCTACCCGGGCTTCCCCCTTTTCATGATCGATTTCGAGGATACGGTTGAGATTTTTGCTGGCATCGATGATCAACCCCTCGCCGACGGTTTGTCCGCATTGGGAAGTTCCGCCTCCACGGGCAGTGATGCTGATCCCCTCTTCGCGTGCAATTTGAAATGCGGTGGAGATATCATCTGCAGATTGAGGGACCAACACCCCGGCGGGAATGATTTGGTAGATCGAGGCATCGGTGCTGTAAAGCCCCCTGGAAAAGTCGTCGAAAAGCACTTCTCCCCGGGTTTCTCGCTTCAACCGTTCTGCGAGTCTGTAATTCGTTGGTGATTTCCTTTTCAAACCTGACTCAAATTGATGGTTACAAGCTGGTTCCGGATTGGTTATGCTGAGATTTTAAAACCACCATTGTTACGGATCATCCCATGAACACAAGCGGAAGACATTTTCTCCAAATTCCCGGGCCGACCAACGTGCCCGATCGGATCCTCAGAGCCTTGCAACAACCCACCATAGATCACCGTGGACCTGACTTCAAGGGGCTATGCCGTGAGCTTTTGGATGGATTGAAGGAAGTTTTCAAAACCCGGAATCCGGTGATCATTTTCCCTGCCTCCGGAACCGGTGCATGGGAGTCCGCCTTGGTGAACACCCTCTCCCCAGGGGACCGGGTATTGATGTTCGAAACCGGACATTTCGGAACCCTGTGGAAACAACTTGCGGAAAAACTGGGATTGCAGGTCGATTGGATCCCGGGAAACTGGCGGGAAGGGGTCAACCCCGAAAAAGTGGAAGAACTGCTGAATGCCGATCATGAGAAGCAGATTCGTGCCGTCTGTGTTGTCCATAATGAGACCGCAACAGGAGTGACTTCCGACATTTCCTCAATCCGAAAAGCAGTGGACCGCACAGACCATCCGGCCCTGTTCATGGTCGATACCATCTCTTCCCTGGCATCGATGGACTATCGTCATGATGAGTGGAAGGTGGATGTGACCGTTGCTGGCTCACAGAAGGGATTGATGCTTCCCCCCGGATTGAGTTTCAATGCCGTCAGTGACAAAGCCCTGGAAGCCTCGGAAAAGGCACAACTTCCACGAGCCTACTGGAACTGGCAGGAAATGTTGAATGCCAACGGGCAGTCGGTATTCCCCTACACCCCTGCGACCAACCTCCTCTACGGATTGAAGGAGGCGCTGATCCTGCTCAAGGAGGAAGGACTGGATCAGGTGTTTGCGCGCCACCGCCAACTGGCGGAAGCAACACGGAAAGCGGTTCAGGGTTGGAACCTGGAAATGAACGCCCTCCATTCCCACGAATTCAGCGATTCCCTGACCGCGGTGAGGATGCCTGAAGGTCACGATGCTGATCAATTCAGAAAGGTCGTACTCGAAAATTTCAATGTCTCACTGGGCAACGGCCTTGGGAAAATTCAGGGGAAGGTTTTTCGTATCGGACACCTCGGAGACTTCAATGCCCCGATGCTCCTCGGAACCCTCGGAGCGATTGAGATGGGGCTCGAACTCGCCGGAGTTCCCTTCAAACCGGAAGGTGTGCGTGCGGCGATGGATGAGCTTGTAAAGAATTGATCAGACTCAAAGAGTGGACCGGGATTTTAACTTAACGAAAAAACCTGTTACCCCACTGGTCGGTGTCGATGTTTTTATTCCTGATTCGGAATCGCGTGTTTTGCTCATCAAACGGACTGACAATGGTTTTTGGTGCACCCCGGGGGGCTCTCAGGATTTGGGAGAAACCCCGGAAGAATGCGGAGTTCGGGAAGTTTTAGAGGAAACAGGATTCGAGATCACAATAAACCGCCTGCTCGGGGTCTTCAGTTCATTGAAATATGAATCGGTCAACTATCCCTGGAAAGGAAGAGAATACCTTCACTGTTTCTTCATGGGTGAAATCATTGGAGGGGTTGGAAGCCCTACCGATGAAGCAGAAGAAATTGGCTGGTTTTACAGAGA
>LNZD02000261.1 GCA_001469005.2 SAR324 cluster bacterium lautmerah10 | reverse complement strand
CTCCAATGTCACCGTCCTGACCGGGGACGGCAAACTCGGTGATCGGGAGCATTCTCCCTACAACCGGATCATTGTCACCGCCGCAGCTCAAAACATCCCTGTCCGGCTCAAAGAACAACTTGCTGTGGATGGAATCCTGCTTTCCCCGGTGGGGCAATCCCATCGCTGTGAAATGCTGCGAATCCATAAAACTCCAAGCAATCAATTCCAAACCTCGACCCATGGACTGTTTTCCTTTGTGCCGCTGGTTTGAGACAGATTTAACGAACCACAAGAACCATCCTTAAAATGAACGACCTGAACGCCAAGATAGAATCACTGAATCAATGGAAAGGACACGAAGAACGGGTTGAGGAAATCCTGACCCCGCTTAAGGTTGAGGGATACCATGCCGTTTTGGACACCGGAGAACCTTCGGTGAATGAAGGAGAACCTGCACCGCCGGGGATTCACTGGATGCTTGCCCGCAGCAATACTCCGCATTCGCAACTTGGTCATGACGGACACGGTCGACGCGGCGGTTTTATTCCGCCGATCAATCTCCCCCGAAGGATGTGGGCGGGGAGTGACATCGAATTAATCCGTCCGCTTGTGGTAGGAGAAAAAGTGGTACGGCGTTCCAATTTTGATTCGGCGGTTCATAAACAGGGACGGACCGGGAATCTAGTTTTTGTCAAACTGAGGCATGACTACAGTATCCGAGAAGAGATTTGCCTGTGCGAGACACAAACTTTGGTTTTTAGGGAATCCCCCAAAGCGGATGATCCCAAACCCGAACTCCAGCCATCCCCTGGAGAAGCATCCTGGGAGAGGAGTCTGGTTCCGGATCCGGTCCTGCTGTTCAGGTATTCGGCATTGACATTCAACGGCCACCGGATCCACTACGACCGTTCCTACTGCATCGAAGAAGAAGGTTATCCCGGGTTACTGGTCCATGGTCCTCTGCAGGCGACTCTTCTGCTCGACTTATGCAGGCGACACAAGCAAGGCGCACCCCTCAGACGCTTTTCGTTCAGAGCGATGAGTCCGGTTTTTGACGGAGAAGAAATTGGAATCTGCGGGATCGAGAATGAAGGAAAAGGCAGATTGTGGATCAGGGGACCTGCGGGTGAAATGGCAATGTCCGCCGAGGCCTCCTGGTGATGAGATGTCAGGAGTCAGACAAAACGACGGTCGAGTTCACTCCTGCGGGTTTCCAGATTTAAACTGCACGGGCTGGAAGGAGTTTCAGCAATCACTTTTCCACGGCGCATCACCATCAAGCGTTTCGCCTTCAAACGGATCGCCTCAATGGGATCCCTTGCTTCCAAAAGCACCAAGTCCGCATTGCAACCCGGTTTGATTCCATATCCTTCCAGGTTCATGATGCAGGCGGCATTTGCCGTGACCGCCTGAAAACAGGATTTCATCGCCTCGACCCCGGTCATCTGGGCCACATGTAATCCCATACTTGCCACCTCCAGCATGTCGGCAGAGCCGAGGGGGTACCAGGGGTCCATCACACAATCATGACCGAAAGCGACATTGATGCCGGCAGACATCAATTCCGGCACCCGGGTCATCCCACGCCTTTTGGGATAAACATCCTGTCTCCCCTGGATGGTGATGTTGATCAACGGATTGGCGATGGCATGCATTCCCGATTCCGCCATCAGGGGAATCAGCTTACTCACATAGTAGTTATCCATCGAATGCATCGACGTCAGGTGGGATCCGGTCACCCTCCCCTGGAGTCCAAACCTCAATGTCGCCGAAGCCAGGCTCTCAACATGGCGTGACATCGGGTCGTCGCTTTCGTCACAGTGCATGTCCACCATCAATCCCCGTTCCGCGGCAATCCTGCACAATGCGTCCACAGAACGCCTACCATCCTCCATCGTCCTTTCAAAATGCGTAATGCCTCCCACGATTTCCGCTCCCAGATCCAGGGCCTTGAGAAGGTTGGTTTCTGCATTTTCTGAACGGGAGAAGCCGTCTTGGGGAAATGCCACCAACTGCAGGTCGAGGTAAGGCTTCACCTGATTTTGAACGTCGAGCAAGGCTTCCACCGCAAATAGCCGAGAATCACAAACATCCACATGACTCCGAATCGCAAGCAGTCCCTGGGAAACCGCCAGATCACAATAACGCAAGGCCCGGTCTTTGATGGCCTCCTGGGTCAGATCGGGTTTCAGTTCTCCCCAGAGCTGGATTCCTTCCAACAGGGTCCCAGACTGGTTCAACCGAGGCAGTCCAAGACTGAGGGTCGCATCCATGTGAAAATGGGAATCCACAAACGGCGGGGAAAGCATGCAGTTACTGCCATCGGTGGTCACTGATGCTTCAGCATCCAGGTTTTTTTCAACGGCGATGATCTTTTCTTCACGAATCCCGACATCCACCCCTTCAGTCCCGTCGGGAAGATTGATGTTTTGAATAAGGTGATCAAACGGCATTTCCGAACTCTCTTTGCTTAATCATGAAGGAGGGATGGTGTTAGGTCACTCATGCATCAGGTTCCAGGATGTTTTCCTGGACAAACATCCGGTCCCTGCGACTGACATGCGCCATCGAATCAGCAGCAACCCGCTTACCGATTTCAGTCTGGTAGGCGGCTTCAAAATCTTCTTGGGAATCAAACCACAATTCTGAAACTCCGTCATAAAGTGCTTCTTCCGACTCGACCACATTGAAGCAGATCCGTCTGACTCCAGGAAGTTGACGTGCCAAGGGTGCATGTTCCCCAATCCACCAGCTGCGGAAATCCTGAATGCTGTTGTCTTCCCGTCTTTTCAGTAAAATCATTGCTTTAAACATCGTTCTCCTGATTTTGTATCAAATCCTTGTTCTTGCCAGCGGTCTGCCTGAATCGGCAACCGCCACGGCAATCAGCATCTCATCTTCGCGGGGAGCATCGGGAATGGAGATTTCCATTGCATCCATATGATCAAAACTCCAGATGCTGTCCTTATTCGTGATCGGAAGCACCAGGACCGATCCGGGGCCTCCCATTTTTTTTGTGGAGGGGATGATATCATCTCCCTTTTCCACAGCCTCACGGACGGGCTTTCCGAAACGGGGATGAAGTATTGCTGCCGCATGTTCAATTTCTCCACCGGTTCCAATCACGGCCCCCTTCCCGTAACTCGTAATCGATCCTGGTTTCACCCCGAGAGCCTCAACAGCCCGGGTCGCCAGCAGGCCTCCGATTTCTGCCCCAAGATCGAACATGGGCTCGAGATCCTCAACATATCGACCTGCATAGGGATTATGAAAAACTCCTGCCGCCAGGGCTTTTCTTGCAGGAGGATCGACATTTTTTTGCATTTCCAGATGAATTTCATCGATTTGAATGACCAGCCTGCGGATTTTTAATTCGAGTTTCATGAATTATTTTTTTGTCAGCTTAAGAAGGTTCAACATCGGTAAAAAACCATTTTTTGATGCACCAGCCATGCCTGGGATGGGATTCTTTCAAAAAGTGAATTGACCCTCGACATACACGGCGTTAGCTTTTAATGGAACCGTTTTTTTATGCATCCACATTCAGGGCAAAACAGAGATGAGTGTTTTTGGAGACCTAAAGAGAGTTGGATGGTTTTTCCTACTGCTGTTCATCATCAACGGTCATGAAATTCAAGCAGTTGATCTTCCTACAAACAAGACCGCATCCCCGGAAACCGTTTTCGGCGGTGTTGGACGGCTCTATGAAGACTGGGTTTGGAGTCAAAGGATTTTATTCAACACAACACTTCCAATCCTTTGGAAATGATGAATTTGACATAGCTTCCCGGCATGTTGGTGGATTGTTCAAAGGGCGCTTCCCGATCAATCCCGAATGGCAGGTGACCGCTGGCATAGGAATGGCACAATCCGTTACCCAGTTTGAACTTACTCAAAAGAGCAAATCAAGCAACATGCTTGTCAGTGAATTCAGGATAGGAGTTAGGGTTTATGAACATTGGACCACTGAGCTTGGCTTGATGACTTTAGATGGTGCTAGCGGGGATGGTCCTGAAGACTCAAGACTGGGTTCGACCAACTACCTGATTGGAATCGGATATGGATTTTAATTTACCAACGTAATACAGAACACAATGCAATTACCCAATGTTGAACAGTTAGATTCAGAAGACAAAAACTGGTTTGCCCGTGCGATCGCAGGAATGGTCGTTGCTGACGGAAGGGTCGATGAAAGTGAAACCGCCTTTTTGAAAGAAGCCCTGGGGTTTCTTGAAGATCGTTCACAAGTGGAACAGATCATGGGCATTGTCAAACAGGGAAAGCCGCCTGAAATGCCTGCTGCAAAAATCGACTCGAAGCAGGCGTTCATCATGCTCAAGTACCTTTCCGAGTTGATGGTCGCGGATGCACATCTTTCTCCCGGAGAGGTCCGTTTTTTTCTCTATAGCGGCAGGCTATTAGGATTCACTCCTGATATTTTGACCAAACTCTGGAAGACCGCACGCGCGCAACTTGAAGCAACCCTTCCCAAGGCTGTTGCACAGATCGGCAACCAAACCGTAGAAATCACCCTAACCGAATTGCACGACTCAAAATTCAGCTTTCGTTTCGGCCAGGCTCTGACTCCAAACTGTAAAATCATCCTTAAACTTCACCGCAGTGATGGGAGCTTCTGGGATCCGATAGCCTGCAGAATGGCAGGCCAACACCAGGACAAATTCGATCAGAGCAGTTTCACCATCTTAGGAAGATTTGAACAGAAAGTTGCGGAACCCCATGGGATTTTACAGATTCTTCATCCTGATCAATTCACAGGTCATGATGAAAACATTCTGAAACCCAACAAAGATTCCCTGATGGGGCGTTTGGTTCATTGTTTCCTTTGCAATGAACCCCGTGTCCCGCATTACGTATTAAGATCCAGGAGCATGATTACGGCTCCCAACATTTTCGGGGTTCCTGCCTATGAAAAACCTGCAGGCAACCTTCAGTTTTGCGATTACAATCTGATTCAGATAACCACCTGTCCAAAATGTGGATTTTCTGCAAATGACCTGAGTTTCTTCAAAAAACAAAACACGGATGAACCTCCATTCAACGTCGAGAAACTCAATGAAGTTTGGGGAGAAAAATCGAAATCGCTTTATGAAGAAGCAAAAAAATCCAAAGAAAGTTACTTCACTGAAGACCGTAGTGTGAATGATGCGCTACTTTCTTATGATCTTGCGATTCTTTCCATGAATCAACTCGCGGAAATCGAAAAGGATCCCAAAAAGAAAATCAATTACATCCGAAAGGTTGCCTCACTGCTCCTATTTCAAGCAGAAGTGTTGATGGAAAACCAACAGAGGGCTAAAGCAGAAAGCAATCTCGAAGAAGTGGTAAAGGCCTTGGAACCGGTTTTTCAGAACATGGAAGGCGCAGTGATCATCCATACGGCATTGCTCATCTTTCAAATCAAGATCTACTTTGGAGATACCCAGTCTGCAGCGCAGTACATGAAATTCATGGACGGTTATGATCCCGATGGGAAACTCGACCCCAATGGTGAAGAAGCGAAGGAACTCAAAGTCTCTTCCAATAAGCTTAAAGCAGTCTTTGATGATCGTGAAATACTGAACAAGGACAGCCTCAGCCGCTTTCACCTGGATGAATAAATGATCAATAATTAAAATTGATAACCAAAGAACCCCTCTAATACGATTTTTTCAATGCCTCCGGAAGAAACTTCAGAAGCTGTTGCCCAAAAAACTGAAAAAGTTGGCGAAACAGAAACCAGACCCAAAAACCAGAAAATCTTAATTCTGCTGCCTGAAGAACTTCAGAAGAAAATGAAGGGACCTTTAAGGAATCGATTCAATGCACTCGAGGTGATTGTTCCGGTGGAAACTTTTGAGATGAAAGAAGAGGAACAGAATAAATTTCAGTGGATTCTCAAATTTCCCTGGGACGTTCCTCAAACTCCGGATCATAAACCTGCGGACCCCCGACTGGTATTTCGGGTCCAGGGGATGGCGAAAATCAACTATAAAAAACTGGAGCAGACTCACAATAAAAACTTTGACACTCTGAAAACACGTTGTTTTGAGCTGATCGAGTCATTGCATTCGCGTCAAAGGAGTAGTGCATTTTTAAAACTGGCTCAAAGAGATGCCATGCTCAGACAGAAAATCATTCATGAGATCAAACTAAAAAAGAAAATTGAACATCTCAACCGCTCAATGATCCAGGTGGAAAAACCTTACCACCAAGCAATTAACTATATTTTTGCCACAGCCATTGAACAACTTACCGGAGTGGCAGTCCTGGACGGCCTGATGAAGGGTCTGGTTAAGATCATGATTGTCGACGATCTTGGGACAAGGACACTTGACGGAATGGTTGCATTGAATTATAGCAGAAAATATCTTTCCTTCATGAGCTCATCTGAACTTGAAACTAAATTCAAGGCATTCAAACAGCAACATTTGGAAGACCAGGAAAAAGAAACCAACATCTCAGAGTTCATCTTCAAATCTCCGGATTTTGAAAGCATCGATATCGTCTTCTTCAATCGTTGGAATTTTTCTGATGATGAATTCCTTGTTCCTGTTTTATTAAGGAAGAAAACCATTTTAAGCAAACAGGAGCAGAGGAAAAGCAATCAGAATCCAGAATACATTGAAAAACAAATTGAGAGTGAAACTAATTCCATCAAACAGGCAGAGAAAAACCTGAAAGAGGTTCTGAAGGAAATCAATAAAATGGAGAAAGGGCGATATCAGGAAGAGGATGAATATCAAGCCTTGCGAAGTTCACAAAAAAGAATCCAAAAAGACATCGATCGGAGAAAAAACCGACTCAAATCCTTAGAAAAACCTGTAAAACAATCCGATCAGGCCGTGGTGATTAAATTTGACCTCTATGAAACCTTCAAAGAGAAACAATCGTTCATGGATCGCTTAGGCGATAAAGTCGCCGACTGGGGATTGGATTCACTTTGGGAAAAGCATATGAATCCTGATGACCGTTTCAGTTTTAACAAACTGCATCAGATGTCCGGGGTCGCTAAAGAATGGATCAAAAGAAACAATGAATACAACCGATCCAAACTCTTTACCGAAAGATTAAAAGATCAACTCAACGATTTTGCAGGAAAGTACGGGATGCTGGTCAAAGAATCCAGATCACGTGCGGCGGGGCCAGGAAGTTATCAGCCGATGCTCGATGATCATATATTGGATTCGCTGGAACTTGCAGTGATCAACTGTGAAATTCTGAACCGTATCGAACAATCGCGTGAAAACGCAAAGGATCAACTCTGATTCAATCCCTACCTCCAAGGGAACCTACCTTCTTTTCCTTTCCAATACAAAATCACAAAAGATCAATATCGGGAAACAGGGAGGCTTCCTGTTTCCTTCCGGACTTTTGGTCTATGTCGGGAGTGCGTTGGGGGCGGGAGGCCTGAGAGGCAGGATTTCACATCATCTGAGAGTCAATCGAAAATGCCACTGGCATATCGATTATCTGTTGCAGAAGATGCCTGTCTATCAAGTCTTATATATCGAAAACCCAAGCAGACTCGAACATAAATGGGCTATGCTCTTGGAGAGAATCCCGAAACTTAACATCCCGATGAAACGATTCGGCGCATCCGATTGTCAATGCGCTTCCCATCTCTTTCACATCCCTTTCCAATACGGGGACATCCAAATCGAGCAGAAGTTGAAGGAAGATGTCATGAAGATCTCAGTTCTTTAGCAATTAGGTCCGCATTCATAAAATTCTGGATGATCTCCTGATTTACCATTTAATCGAGTGAGGCATCAAACCATTTTCGAATTTCTTTCACGAAGTTTTCGAATGTATCAAGGTGAAGCATATTGGGACCGTCACTGGGTGCGTTATCAGGATCATTATGGACTTCTGCAAAAACCACATCCGCACCGCATACCATCCCGCATCGCATCATGTATTTCGCAAAAGATCTATCGCCGCCACTCTGATCTCCCTGTTTTCCAGGCATCTGGACACTGTGCGTTGCATCAATCGCTACCGGCCAACCAAACGTTTTGAGAATCGGGATGGATCTGAAATCCACTACCAGATTATTGTAGCCAAAGGTAGTACCACGTTCGGTCAAGATGATTTGATCACAGCCAAAAGAAATCAATTTTTCTTTAACATTTCCCATTTCCTGTGGTGAGAGGAACTGTCCTTTTTTCACATTCACCGGCTTGCCGGTTTGGGCTGCAGCTTTCAACAAGTCAGTTTGCCTACATAAAAATGCAGGGATTTGAAAGATGTCGACAACATCCAATTCTCCGGGTTGATGAGATTCATGAACATCCGTTAAGATTTCCAGATTGAATTTCTTTTTTAATTCCCGAAATCCTTCAATTGCATTTTCCGCCCCCCGAAAGCCCTTTAAACTACTGCGGTTTGCCTTATCAAAACTGGTTTTGTAAATGAAATTAACATCATGCTTTCCGCAGACA
This sequence comes from SAR324 cluster bacterium lautmerah10, assembly GCA_001469005.2. Taxonomy (GTDB): domain Bacteria; phylum SAR324; class SAR324; order SAR324; family NAC60-12; genus UBA1014. The sequence continues at coordinate 5,374 of LNZD02000261.1, read as the reverse complement.
GCCAGCAATTTTTCTGCAATTGCTTCTGCATGAGAATATCCTTCCCACACACAGGGCCCCGCAATCAGAGACGGTTTTTTATGAATATTCTTGTAGAATTCAGACACTGCTGCCTACTGTCTTACGAATGATGTCATCATGACTGAATTCTGCCCAATACAACTCGAAAGCCACTCCATCTTCAAGTCCTTCAAACTGATGGACAAAACCTGGCCTGACCCTGGTAAAATCCCCGGGTTTCAAAATTGTTTCGTCAATCAGGTCTGCCTGGTCATTCTGCCATACGCGGACAAGCAATTTGCCGCTCTCACAGAAGAAACCATTCCATTTGTATTGATGAAAATGCTCAGAGCATTTGAATCCTGATTTAAAACTGATTCGGTGAAATTCCAAAATGCTGTTGGCATGAACCAACTCGGTCTCACCCCAAATTTTTCCTGCTTTCATAAATACCTCTTTGACTTTGTTTGGTGTCCCTTCCTTGTTTAAAATCATTCGTTCCTGAGAATCTTTTTATTAAATTGACTGGATTTGAAGACTGACTGAATCCAAATCTTCAGGATTATCAATGGATAGATGTTCGTGTTCGGTTAAAACCGTTTGAATACGGTAACCTGCTTCAAGAAATCTCAACTGTTCTAATTTTTCCAGATTTTCCAATTTCCCTGCGGGAATCGAGTGGAAATTTTCAAGGATGCTGCGACGGTATCCATAAACCCCATGGTGTCCAAAGAATTCGGCATGAGCCATCCATTCTGAAATATCCCTGTCACGTACAAAAGGGATCGGGTTTCGGGAAAAATAAAGAGCTTCTCCCTGATGCCCGCATACCACCTTGACCAATGCGGGATCTTTCAATTGATCAATGGTTTTAATCAGCCATACCGGTGTTGAGATGTCAGCATCGGAATCGGCCAACTCCTGAATGATATTTCCAATCAAAGCGGGTTCGACAACGGGCTGGTCTGCCTGAACATTGACGATGATCTCTCCGGGAAGTTGATCGATCACCGAAGCGATTCTTGCGGTTCCGGACGAACAGTCCGGGGCACTCATCAGGGCTTTTGCAGACGTTGAAGAAACCGAGTCATAGACTTCCTGACTGTCGGTGACAACAAAAACTTCTTCAACAAGTTCCGTCCCAAGGCAGCGTTCAATCACATGGTGCAGCATTGGTTTCCCTTTGATTTCGAGGAGCACTTTCCTCGGCAAACGGGTCGAACCGATGCGTGCAGGAATGGCCACAACAGGTTTCAATGCTGAATTATTTCCGGATGTCATTAGAAACCGTTCACCATGAATCAAAACCCATTTGCTTCCGTCCCAGTGGAGTGAGATCCTCCATCAATGCCCTTCCCTGGAAATCCATTTCATAATCTTCCTCAGCAAAATCAGGAGAACTTCTCCCCTCAAGAAAGCAGGGTTTTTGTCTTTCAAGGAATGTTTGGTTTCTTTCACATAAAGGAGCCGCTCCGATGTAGATGACACTGCTCATCTGGTTTCCCTGGTGAATATCCTCAACTCCATGAACCACATCACTGTGCCACCAAACGGTATCGCCGGGCTCGACTCTGGGGATGCTGACCAAACCTCTGAGCAGAAGTGAATGCCATTCTGCGGTGACAGCCTGGGCCCTCCCCGGTTCTGCTGTTCCATCACCTGGTCCCTGCGAACTGAGAGCAGTCCAACCCTGCCAGGTCCTGAAAGCCCTGCAAACTGCAGGAGAATCGATCCCCTCGGCCTCATAGCGAAAGGCTCCTGAAAAGGGGTTATATTTCTCCCACTCGGTTTCAAAAATTTTCGAATAGGTACGTTTGTAAGCCGGGTCCAGCCAGCGTTCCACCGAACCGGCATCCATGTGAGGGGACAATCCCAGACTTTGATCCCCTGGTTCTCGCATCCTGATCCGATCTGCATAGGTGCATTCCCGGTCGGGATGAAAATACTTTTTCCCGTTGGACTCGAAATCCCATAGACGGTTGAGAAAGGACCTCGTTTTCGCCATCGCTTCATCCTGGCGGGCTTCGATTTGTGCTTTAGACCAATAAATTCCATAGATCTGAGGACGGTCTGACTTGAGGTCGCTGAAGTAGCGATCCAGTCCTTCCTTTTGTTTGGAAAAATAATCATTCTCCTGGACGTAATCTTCCAAACTTTGAAACCATGCTTCGGCTCTTTCCCTTGGAAAAACATTCCGAATGACAACCGACCCAGATTTTTTGATTTGTTGGATCACACCCTCATCAACATTCCCGTTTTCAATTCGATGAAAATCTAATTCGGGGATCGTGGATTTGCCTAAGGAATTTTGTTCTTCAATCGTTTCGATTTGTTCCGTGAGCTTTTCTTCCAGCCATTTAAATCGATCTTCAAATTTCGGATATTTATCCCGAAATTGTTTTTTCAATAAAACCGTTTGTTCCTGAAATTGATCTAGGTCCAAATTCACCATTTTTCGTTCAGAATGATTTTTATTGAAAAGAAAAACTAAGAACTCATCCGGGTTTGTAGACCCTGTTTGCTTCAGGGTCCTGATCACTCGCCTCCAAACCCATCAATTCATTCCACGCTTCTTCACTGATGGGATATTCAGCCCAGTCCAGAGTTTGCTGGATTTGATCCGGTTGACTGATTCCGCAGATGGTTGAAGCAATTTTTTCTGATTTCATTGAAAATTGAAGTGCTGCTGCACCGAGTGGAATCTGGTGTTTTTGACAGACCTCTTCAATTTTTTTCACCGGTTCGAGCATTTCATCACTGGCCTCCATGTAGACCATCCTTCTGCAGGCCTCACTTCCTTTCGCCAGCACTCCGCTTGAATAAGGGGCTGCATTTAACACCGTGATATTTTTTTCGTTAGCCAGGTCAATCAATTTGTTCGCATTCCGGTTGATCAGGGTATAACGGTTGTGGGTGATCATTGCATCAAACTCCCAGTCTTTCAGGAGTTCCATCATGACTTCGACTTTTCCAGCCGCCAACCCGACCGCTTCGATCAATCCTTCTTCTTTCATTTGAAACAGCGCTTTTAACGAGCCCTGATCACCACGAACCTGATCAAGGTCCTTGGCATATTCCGGATCATGAAGATGGACCAACTGAAGCCGGTCGAGCCCTAAAGCGCTGAGACTCTCCTCAAGTGAACGCCTTGCTCTTTCACCGTCAAAATCATTGGTATCCATATTCCGGTCCAATTTTGTTGAAATCACAAAACCTTCAGGAATCCCGCCGATTTCTTTGAGGACTTTCCCGATTCTCTCTTCACTTCGGCCAAATCCATAATTCCGGGAAGTATCAAGAAACTGAACCTTGCTTCCGAATATTCCATGAAGTGTTTCCCTTGCCTGATCTTCGCTGACATCATAACCGTAGGTGTCCGGCATTCCTCCCAGGGCCGTGGCGCCAAATCCAAGATTAGACACCCTCAGCCTTGTCGATCCAATGTTTGTATAGGTTACTTCCATTTCTGCAAAATATTTTCAGTATTGATCATTTCATGAATTAATTTTTTGTTGAACATTCATGGTCTGATATAAGCGTGCTGATATCAAATCGAATCCATACCCAAGTTTGATTAACCATTTTAAGGAAGCCATCAATCCAGCCAGATCAGCCTCAAGCCTGCTGCCAAAAAAGCCAATAAAACGGCCTTTCGGAAGAGTTCAGCAGACAGTTTATGTCTGACAAGTTCCCCTATTCTAAATCCGATTAAGGTTGGAATGATGCACAGCATCGAAAGCATCCCCAAATCAAGGGAAAGCATTCCATTTGCCCAGAAACCGATCAACAAGGGGATACTTCCTACACTGAAAAGGAAGCCTGCTGCTGTAATGAATGTCTCACGATCAGCATCCCTTGTGGGAAGATGGTAATTTGGGAAAGCATAGGAAGTTAGACAAAAAAGAATGATCGCAAAACCAATCACCATTCGTATTTGCTCTGATTCCAACCTTGCAGTGAAGACCGTTGTCAGAGCCAGGCTGATGAAAATGGCGATCCCCATGTATCGAAACTCTATTGCCACCGGCTTCCGGTTCGGTGCATTAAAAAACTGCCGGAAATTGGTCACAAGAATTGGAAACACCACCAAGGCTATGGCGATCTTTGGTGGCAGAAACAAGGCCATCACCGAAACCGAAGTGGTCGGCAAACCAACACCGAGGGTACCTTTGATCGTTCCGGCCAATAAAAAAATCACAGTAACCATGATAGTCAAGGTCAAGAAATCTAAATCCTGCTGAGCCTCCATCATGATTTCATCTCAATGAAAAAAAGACCGGATGAATAGATTGATCTTGTTTGCTTTCCATTCCAATGGACTTAAGATGTTTATCATGAACGAATAAATTCCTGAAAAAAACTTTAGGTCAGTTTAACCCACTGATCAATCAAACAAAAATCTCCTTTTTTATCCTTTTCTCAACAAACATTACCTTAGTGGTAGGAATTTACATTGTATTACAAAATGGTTTTAAGGGATTCCAAACCACCATTCTTCATGTGCATATTTTCCGGGGAGTCTTAGTTTTTTTCCCATTTCTGATCGGTGTTTATGCCATCCGTCATTTGCCTTTGGGACAATTCATGACCATCGTCAACCTGTCCCCGGTTATTCTGACCCTCTTTGCGGCAACCTGGCTCAAAGAAAAAGTTGGAAGGAGGGAGTGGATTTCACTTCTCATAGGTTTTGTTGGAATGCTGATCTGTATCCGTCCGCAATTTGATTTCATCTTTCTTTTGTCTCTTGCACCTTTACTTGATGCAATCTCAATTGCATTTGGCAATGCCCTAATCCGGCGTTACCCGGAGGAACCTACACTCAATTGGGTTTTTTACCAAGAAGCTCTTGGGTTTTTGACGGGGGTATGTGTTTGGATGTTTCTAGATTTAACTCTGCCCGATTTAAATCAGTTACAGTTCATTCCACTTTTCGTGGTGGTTGACCTTATCGCTATGTCGATGAACTACCACGCATTCCGTAAAGTCCGTGCTGCAAAATTATCTCCCTGGTTCTATGTACAGATTCCTGCAGCAACACTATTTGGATTTTTATTATTCGAGGAAATACCTCAATGGACCGTAGTCATTGGAGGGATGCTGATCATCTCGGGAGGTCTTTTGAACAGCCTTAGACTGAACCCCAAAAAATAAAACTTTTTAAAATTAAAGCGCGGATTCCTCAGAATCCTGATAAGCATATTGGAGTGTTGCCGGTTGCGGACTTTTGAGGCGGGACCAGTTTTCACTTATTATTTTATACTGCCCATTTTCTTGTGTGATGAATAGTTCTTTCATCCCTATGTCCGTGATGTTGGATGAAGAGTAATCCTGGACAAATCTGACATGGACCACATTCTTACTTTCCAATATAGAC
>LNZD02000260.1 GCA_001469005.2 SAR324 cluster bacterium lautmerah10 | reverse complement strand
TCCGTATCCCTGGTCACAAGATTCACATCCGGCCCGAGGCTTTCCCAACGGGCCTGATCCACCAGTTTTTTGAATGCACGGGGATTGATGGATTTAAAGGTTAAGTTGTAGATGCTTTCTTCCGCCTCGGTCAATTGAACCGGTCTCCGTTCCAAATAAAGCAGAAGGAGCATCACCCCGTTGATCGTAGTATAAATTCCTACCCATAAGATTGAATTCCATAAGGGATCTTCAAAATGATAAAGGTAGTACGGGATCACGATTAAATTCCCCGTCACGGTTAGGATCCTCAGCCAAAGGATGTCTTTGGCGACAAAAGCTGTGAGCCAAATCAGATAAGCGGCATTCAGTAGAATAATGAAAATATTCAGGTCACTCATGGATAACAGCAATTATCAAATGATGTTTTTCTGATAAGAAGTTCACCCCGAAAATATGGGATGGGGTAAACTCTCTTGATGATAGAATAGGGATAGAAAGGCACTTGAGAAAATGCCCCATCAGGAAACTTAAGGAACCGTTTTAATGTCCCTGTTCCTTACGAGCAACTGATGAAGCATAGAAGATTATGCTCAAAAGCCCCAAAATCAACGAAGACGCGATGATGAGGGGCCAGGAGAAGATAAGTTCAAACATCTATTCATTTTAATGAGTGATTCATTGAGAAAATCACAAAGTTTTACTGTTTCATTCAGAACTAAGATCACTGAATTTATGATTTTGAAGAATTTCTTTTTTTCTTTTCTGTTATGCTAAGCCAATTTTCCAACATTTGGTCGGTGATGTCATGATCACAAAACCTTGAGTAGCCTCCATCCTTGAGCATTTTATTTAAATCCATTTTAAGTCCTCATTGGTTTAGGTTTCTTTTAGGATAAATATAACTCAGCAATTTACGGACCAAAGAATTTTTGGGTTCTTCAAATCATGAATCCATATCTTTATGTTGTTTTTCCATATGATGTCCCTCAACCTTTTGATTTCGATTCACAAATAGACTCCCAAGGTTTTGATAATAGGCACATGTGTTATTTTTGAACCGAAAAGGATCGAAGGTTTGTTCATGAAACCTTAGTTGAGGGGAGAGTGCTAACTCTAGCTAGATCTTAAAGCCAATCAATTGTCTTTTTCTGGGAAGCAGAACTGTGACCAATTCACATAAAAAATTCTGATGAGAACAGATTCAAAGGCTACTGGTCAGTTATTTTGGACCGTTTTATTAACTCTATCTATGTGCATGTTGATGAAACAAGAGGTTCACGGGCAATGGTTTGAACATCGACTGCAGGTGGCAGGTACCCACGGACTATTGGATCTTTCAGATGAATTGCCAGAAAAAGACGGTTCAAAGGTTCATTTGGAAATCAATGAATGGAATTGCGAATTTGAACTTTTTATTCTGGAATCCCTCCGTTTGGTTGAGGAACCAAGCCAAAGAGAAGTCGTTCAGGTTCAGGAGTGGGTGATGGCTTCCTGCAATCCGCCAGGAAGTCCCTCCTACGAATTTAAGTTTTCAACCAGTTGCCAAAATCTAGATGGCCCGTTGGGATTATGGGATAAGAAGAAATTTCAGGACAGCACCTCGATCATCCTGAAAAACCCTGAAGATTTTGTGAAAGTGACCCTGAGTTGTGAATAAAAGCAGAGGATTTATTTGGTACAAGGAAAATATGTATCAAGTTAAACCGTCAAGACCTGAACCATTCTATTCATGATTCAGGTTGCCATCCGGCTTTTATCAACCCCTCGATGATCGGTTCTGTGAGCATCGAATTGGGAACAAAAATTTTCCGGAAATCGTCTCTGGTTTTTAAATTCGGCCGCATTTCAAGGTAGCGTTCTACTGCCGCTTTAGCCGTTTCACCCGCCTCCAAATGCCCTAAAGCAGCGGCTCTCCAGCCAATCATATGTCCCTGGTTCGGGTGATACTGCAAGGCCTTGTCGCTTGCTTCAAGGGCTTCAGTGTATTTTTTTTGTCCGAGGTAAGAACAATACAGGGCGCCATAGATCCTCTCGATCTCAGGATCAACAGGGCTTAATTCCAGTGCTTTCAGGATAACCGTTTCAGCTTCTTGAAATTTCCCTGCGTGAGCCTGAATCAATCCCAGCCACCACAGACTCAAGGCATAGCTAGGATTATAATTGACGGCTTTTTCCGCATGATTGATGGCATTGACAAAATCCCCGCTGAAAAAATAATGGGCCGCAAGGCCGATCAGGGCGAGCGGATTTTCTGGGTTTAGGGTTTCCGCCTTTCTGCCCCGGTTTTTCATCATCTCCAGAGTTGCCTTAGAATCTTCTGAGGTAAAGTGGACCAGATCCCAAAAGCCGCATAGAGCCAAGTAGGCGTAGGCATCAGAGAGCGTCTCATCAAGGGAAATCGCTTTTTCGAAATGCCGGCATGCTTCCCTCAACCCCTGATTGTCAGTATCCGAATAGTTCCTGTCGTTGTAAGATTTCAATCCTTGAAGGTATTCCTCCCAGGCACTTAAGTTTTTGGGTCTTATCCGGCTTAGTCTTTTTAATTCATTCCCGGTTACCGAAGGCGCTACCCTTCTTGCGATCGCCTCAGAAACCTCATCTTGCACATCAAAGATATCCTCGATGGTCCTGTCCCATTTTTCTGACCAGAGATGGTGATCTCCCTGAGCATCGATCAATTGGGCAGTAATCCTTAAACGGTTTCCGCCTTTTCGAACACTTCCCTCAACGATGTAACGCGCGCCCAAATCGTTCGCGACTTCCTTAAGGTTTAGTGATTTATCTTTAAAGGTGAAACTTGAGTTTCTTGAAATGACCGGGAAGGTCCGCCATAGAGAAAGGTTGGTGATGATGTCTTCTGTGATTCCATCTACAAAATAATCCTGTTCCGGATCCCCACTCATATTTTTGAAAGGAAGAACCGCAATCGAAGGAGGATTCTTATCGGATTCTTCACTTTGGATTTGAAAAGCATTTTCTCTTTTCTCTGAATCTTCTGATGGATTCTGTGAAGTTTGTTTTGAAAATTCTGAAATTTCGATTTTGTAGGTCGGAACGGGATGATGAATATTCTTCATCTCCTGTTCGCCCGTGGAAGTGAAGGTCATGTCCAATTTGCGGCAAATCTCTTCATGAAATTTTCCCGAGAGTGAAATCCCTCCGGGTTCCGCCAAAGCTTCAAGCCTTGCTGCGACATTCACCCCATCTCCATAAAGATTCTCACCCTCGACAATGACATCACCAAGATTGAGTCCCACCCGAAACTCCATTCTGTTTTCCTTATCAACTTCCTCGTTTCTCTGCTTGAGACTCCGCTGAAAATCAGTTGCCGCTACAACGGCATCAACCGGACTCGCGAATTCTGCAATGATCGAATCACCTGCGCTCCCAAAGATCCTCCCATGATTCGCAGTGATGCTCTCATCCGTAATCGACCTGCAGGCCTTCAGATTACTGAGCGTCCTGTCTTCGTTTTCACCCATCATCCTACTGAAACCGACAACGTCCGCAGCGAGGATGGCCGCTAGTTTTCTTCGAGGTTTGGAATCCGTCATACAATAGGGTTCAAGGTATTCATAGCTCGTTAATGTTTAGCAAAAAAAAACTCTTTTTGTACATCAAAAATCGTGTTTATTCCTGCTTTGCACGAAATCGTTAGTATCCTAAACAAGGTTTTTTAATGCTCCACATCAAGAAATCAGGAAGGCTCTTGGAAGAATTTCGCCAAATCAATTTATTGTTGGAAAACTTTTCTTTACGTTGACAGAAAATCGATTGATGACATTCCCGCAAAAAAGATTATGAATGATTTCTTTCATAATCAGCCTTCAGCTTTTCTTCAGAAATTTCATCGGAAAATTCATTGTTGAGTTTCTCTCCAGAAGATCGAAGGATTCTGGAATCATTACCTGATGCGTTGATATCGTCGTTCTGTTTTTTATCAACCTTTTGAACAAGAACGTTAACCTGATTTTGTATTTCTAGGAACTGCTGGTCTTTTTTCTCGGTCCAAATCCTGATCCCTTCCAACTCCTGTTCAATGGTATTCAGCCGCATGGATTTAACAAACTCACGCCACCCCCACATCACGGCAATCAAAGCAATGATGAAATATTCCATGGTAATCCTTCGTGTAGAAAAAATTCTTAAGGTTCCAATCTCCAGTACCTAAAGGTTGATTGTATTTTAGACAAGTCTTATTCGTTCAAGAGGAATTGCTGATGGTGATTAAATAATCATCGATCATTTTAAAATAGGTAGGAAATATATCCCCTCCGAAAAGATGGGTCATGAAAGCACCTACGACCATCCAAACAAGATACACGGTGAATTTTTGTGAACCCAGAAGATGAGAGAAAGTCTCATCTTTAGAACGGGATATGAACCACAATACTGCCATGAAAGGCAGAAGGCCCAACAGGGATGACGAGATTAACAACAGGCCTGTGAATAAAAAAATATCCCACATCAGATGTACAATTCTTGATTGAAATAATGCTTTGATCCTTAGCAATCCATTTTCCAAATGAATTGGATTCAATTGGAATGAATGCTGATTTATCTGATCCAGTCAAGTTTCATGCCCTGTCGTTTTCCAACATTTCAGGAACATTATCAAACTTGGCAGATTTTATAGGATCAATTGAGACAGAAATGCACCATCGTTCGCAACAGATGAGATGATGGCCAAAGAAAGGAAAGCCAGGTTGGATTCACTTCATATGGGATAATACTTTATATTTTTCGGAGATTGTTTCCATTGTGAATTTTAGAATTTGATGGGATCACTGCGTAAAGAGTTCATTTAGGAAATAATTTATCCGCCATCATTTTTCCTTTCCCAAAGGATTTAAAAATCAAACAGTAATTTGATATATAACCCAATCGTTTTCCCGAATCTTCTAACGAAAAGCTGTTATCCGTTCAATAGCAGGGTTTCCATTACAAACCAAAGTGATGTTAAAACGAGGCAGGTGTATAACAGGGTGCCCATCACGACAGCATTTGATATGCGACCCAAAGATTCAGCGCAATGATGGCAACCGTGAACGGTTCTGGCATTAGTATCCCAAACCGATGGATCGAGCGAGGATGTCCGCAATCATGAATGC
>LNZD02000259.1 GCA_001469005.2 SAR324 cluster bacterium lautmerah10 | reverse complement strand
CGGACGCCCCCCGGTGCAGCAATGGGGTTGGAAAATCAGACGCCTGCTGGGTTTCGGTAATCTGACTGTGGACCTCAAACAGCATGCCCTCAGACCTCTCGTGATGGGCATACGGACTCTGGCTCTTTCAGCAGGAATCACGGAATCCCACAGTCTTGAACGGATCCGCGAACTGGAGAAACGAGGTGAATTGTCGGCTAACTTGTCCCAGGCTCTCCAGAGTGCCTACGATTTTATCATGCTGCTGAAGATCCGAAGGAATTTCATAACCCACGAAAATGAAAATCTTTCTGGAAATGAAGTCTCCCTGAAACAACTCAATCCCTTGGAACAACGTTTTCTGGAAGAATCCCTGAAAGTCATCCTCCGCCTCCAGGATGAAGTATACGCCCGTTTTGGAGGAATTCCCTGAGATCAATCAGTAACGCAAACGCGCATAATGCGTTTTCTGAGAAGCCTCAAAAGCCTGGTTCAGGGTAAAAATCCCGCGTTCTTCCAACAAAGTGAGCAGGGCCAGAAAGATCTGAGCAGTCACCACCGCGTCTCCCAGGGCTGTATGGCGCCCATCTATCTCCAGTTCGAGCCGATCCGCAATGCTGTCCAGGGAATGCAGTTCTTGTGTCGGGTGAACGACTGCGGAGAGCAGGAGGGTATCGAGAACAGGATTGTTGAAAACGATCCCTGTCTGGACTTCCTTCATCTTCAAAAAACTCATATCGAATGCGACATTGTGACCCACAAGAACCGAATCTGAACAAAAACTCCTGAAATCCGGAAGGACCTTGTCGATGGTCGGACAGCCCTCCAGAACCTGAGGCTGGATTCCATGGATGGCAATCGACGCTTTTGAAATCTTCCGTTTCGGGTCAATCAACTGCTCAAAACGTTCATCAAAAAGAATGTTCCGGTTGATGATTCTCAAAGCCCCGATGGAAATGATTTCGTCTCCTCCTCTCGGGTCAAGTCCTGTTGTTTCAGTATCAAAAACGGTGTAATTCAAATCCCTGATCGAGACATCATTTAATTCGGGATGTCTCAGGGATTTCTGGAAGAGGTCAAAGTCATAATAAATCGGCCTGTTGCGCAGTCGGATATGGTTGGTCATTTTGTTCCCAGACTGACTGGAGACGAATTGCGAATCCGGAGATTCCACAGCTTGGGCTTCCTCTTCCAGATAAAACAGCAAGCCTTCAAGAAGATGGTGCTGGTTCATCACTGCATGCGCGGTCACCTTCAGGGACCCTCCGTTCCTTCCCAGGAAAAAACTACGTTCAGGAATCCCATCTGGCTCGTCTGACTGAATCCGCATCTCTTGAAGGACTTGCTCTGCATCGGTAGATTCAAAAATTTTGAGGATGTCACGACCCAATCCGGGTTTCGTTCCATTTTTTTCTTCGAGCAGTTGCTGAGCCTGGTGATTGTAAAGCAGCAGGTGACCTTCAGAATTGGTGACGATCACCCCGGTTGGAAGATGTTCCAAAAGCGCTTCAAAAAGATGCTTTTCTTCTTCCAGGCTCCTTGTTGCCTGCTCGATGTTTTTCTTGATTTCCTGTTGAGTCAATTCAGTATTGGCCGCCATCTGATTCAACTTTGCTGCAAGAGCCTTGAGCTGAGTGCTTCCCTGGGTCTGAATCCTCAAGGACGAATTGACTGTCCGGACAAGCTCCAACTCCTCCAGCATCCGTTCCAGAGGAAACCAGTATTTTTCAAGAAACCATTTTGCGCCCCAGATCAGTGCTAAGACCAAAAAAACCAAAGGCAAAAGGAGATGAAATCGGAATGGAAACAGGACTTCAATCAGGATCTCCTGGTCCGTTGGACTGAACCGACGGAAAATTAGAAATCCGGTAATAAAAAGCAGGAAGATGACCAAGAGACTGCTAAGCGCCCAAAGCAGGATCAGACGGACTCGAAGGCTCATCGTTTGTCAAAGACTTGAAGGAAAAAAGGTGGGCGAAACCAACAGTTTCAGTTTGGATACAAAACGAAGCACCAAAAAAGCGTCATTAACGGCTACCTGGGTTTTGCTCCAAACCCTTAATATTCAACTTCTAATGTCTACCCTACCATAAAACTCAAAAAGAAATCTCGAGAAAACCACGGCAAACATGGGGTTGAGCTATTCATTATATATTTTATCAAAACCTGCTTTTTCCAACATCAATTTTTCACATTTCAGCATGGCTTCTGCTTCCTCCACGGACCGTTCATGATCCCAGCCTGCCAGATGAGCACAGCCGTGGGCCAACATGCGGACCAGTTCTGTTCTCAGATCCCAGCCGTTTTCCTCCGCCTGGAGTTGAACACGGGGCAAAGACAGCATCAGGTCACCGACCCACTCGACTTCAGGGTCTTCCTCGTAATAGGACCAGGAAAGGATATCGGTGGGCCGGTCCATCCCTCGCTGCTTCAAATTAAACTGACGGATTTCCTCGTCGTCTGTGAGGTACACGGAAAGGCTACGTTCCCCCTCAAAAAGATGCGTGAGAAAATCCTGTAAAATGGTTTCAATGTCTGAGGAGTCGATGGCTTCTTCCAGACCTTCTCGGATGACAATTTCAATCACCCGTCTTCCCAGCAAATTCGAAAACTCTCAGTCTGGCACTTCGGCTTCTGGGATTGTTTTCGATTTCATCCTGACCAGCGATACAAGGCCGTTTCGTCAAAACCTTACCCAGGGGCTTCAAGCCACAGATGCAATAAGGCAAGTCTGGAGGACACTGACAAGGTTGACTCCAGTTCCGGAAGGTCTGTTTAACCAGACGATCCTCCAGGGAGTGAAAACTGATCACAGCAAGCCGTGACCCTTTCAGCATATTTTTCGAGAGGCTTGACAAAAGAAGTTCCAGTTCCTGCAATTCACGGTTGACGGCGATGCGTAGGGCCTGGAAGGTCCGTGTTGCAGGATGAAAACCGTTTTTATGAAACCTTCGGGGGATGGTCCTGCTGACCAGCTCCGCAAGCTGGATGGTGGTTTTTGGAAGGTTGTTCTTGTTTTTTTCAAGGGTCAGGGCTTTTGCGATTTTTGCAGCCCAGGGTTCCTCCCCCCATGTTTTGAGAATTTTATGCAGTTCTCTTTCATTGGACTGGGCCAACAACTCCCTTGCCATTAGAGTTTGGCGTTCTGCATCCATCCGCATATCCAATGGTCCTTCTTCCAAAAAAGAAAATCCACGTTCCGGACGGGCAAGCTGTTCTGAAGAAACTCCGACATCCGCCAAAATGTAATCAAATTCCTGATTCCAGAGCATCAACCAGGATTCCAATTCAGAAAAGCTGGAATGCTGAATTTCGACCCGTTCACCG
>LNZD02000258.1 GCA_001469005.2 SAR324 cluster bacterium lautmerah10 | reverse complement strand
ATCACTTCAACTCGATTATTGAGTTTTCGTTTGGTGGGAGAATCATTACTGAACTTTGGCCGGGTTGAGCCAAAACCCTTGGCAATGATTTTGGTGGGATCCATTCCGTTATCCACAAAAAACCTGGCTACTTTTGCGGCACGAGCCCCCGATAGTTCCCAGTTGGAGGACCAGTTCTTTGGTTCCGAATCGTTTGTATGACCCTCGATCTGGATTCGGTTGGGAAGCAGGAATATCAGTTTTGAAAAACGAGTCAGTTCCTCAACCCCTTTTGCATTCAGGTCAGTTGATTCTTCCTCAAAGAAAGTGCTGGCCTTGAAGGAAACGACCACCCCCTTGTCTTCGACATTAACGTCGGCGTCATCCCCAAGCTCGCTTTCTTCAACTTTCTTGGAGATGTCCTCAACGACTGAATCCCGGCCTTCACTGATGAAAGGGGTTCCCGCAGGAAGAGGTTTAAAGCTGGAAGCAACGCTTTTGAATTTCTCCGTCTCGTAAACGCACATCGAAAACAAAAGCACGAAGAAGCAAAAAAGCAGGGTAACCAGATCACCGTAGGTAAAAATCCATTCCTGGTCAAAGGGGATGCAAACTTCACAATCCTCCTCATCGATCATTTGGCCCATGGCCGGTCACTCCTTAAACGGTTCAGTTTGGTGAACTGACACAATCAACGTGTCTGTTCCTCGGGAAGCAGCAGTATTTCCACCCTTCGGTTCAAAGCTCTTTTATAGGCGGTATCAGCGTTGAAACGTGGCCGTGAATCTCCATATCCAACCACCTGCATTCTCTCAGGAGCAATCTTGTTTGCCTGGAGAAAACCGGCAATGGCAGATGCACGGGCAACCGACATTTCCCAGTTTGAAGGAAAGCGGTTGTTTACATCGGTATCGTCAGTATGTCCTGAAATTTCGATGTCATTTTGCATCTGACCAATGATCGGAAGCATCTTTTTCATCGCCTTGACGGCTTTCTCGGAAATCTCAATCGAACCCTGCTCAAATGAGACCGTCCTGCGAAAAGTTACTTCCACCCCCTTATCAGAGGCATTGATTTCCACATCGTCCGGTACATCCAGTTTCTCCAACTGTTGAGCTGCCTTATCCAGGTTGGAACTCTGGCCGCTAAACACAAAAGGGCTACCAGGAGGATTTTCTTTGAAACTGGCTGAGATCTGCTTGATTTTCTCGACATCGGTCTTACAAAGCGAAACCAGCAGAACGAAAAAGCAAAAAAGCAGGGTAACCAAGTCACCGTAGGTGAAAATCCATTCCTGATCGAAAGGTTTACAGACTTCACAATCTTCTTCATCGATCATTTGTCCCATAGCAGGAGCTCCAGATCAGATTAAAGGAATGGAAAAAATACCCATAGGGAGAGGATCAACCACCTTCTCCACCACCATCTCCTCCTCCGCCTTCAAACTTGAGGGCTTCATACATGGCCTTCTTATCAGGAGGAAGATAGTTCATCAGGTCGGATTCGATGAAATCAGGACGCTGACCTGCTTCAATGTAAAGAACCCCGTCACGAATCATTTCCAACAGGACTTTCTCTTCGGCAAGGTTGACCTCAAGCTTGTTCTTGGCCGGGGAGAAAAAGACGTTCGCAAAAAGAGAACCGTAAAAGGTCGTGATCAGGGCCACGGCCATCGCCGGTCCGATCATCGAGGGATCATCAAGGTTTTGGAGCAGGAGCACGAGTCCGACGAGCGTACCTAACATTCCCCAGGCAGGACACAGAGAAGCTGCAGAACCAACCACACCAATCTCAGATTCTTTCGCTGCCTGATCGTATTTGATCTGGTGGGCAAGCATATCAACAATGTCCTGACGGTCTACCCGGTCGACCACCAACCTGAGTCCACCGCGTAGGAACAAGTTCTCGATGCTAGGCAGGGCATCTTCAATGGCGAGAATGTTTTTCCGAGCAATCTTTGCCACATCAACGATCAAAGTCAGGGTTTCTACCAACTGAACCGGGCTCGGTTTCCAGGTTTTTCCCACAAAACCAAAAAGGCCCTTGGCGTCTCCCATCGGCCATGAAATCAGAACCGAAGCAACTGTTCCTCCAACAACAATAAGCAGCGACGGAATGTCAATGAAGTAGGCCAGGTTGCCAATATTGACTTGGAAGGTGCTGAAATCAAAACACATTGCAATTAACAGAAGGGTGAAACCAAGAATGGTTCCGATCATCGTCCCTTGTTCCATAGCTTACTTCTCCAAAATGTATGAATATTTAGACATGAGGCATTTTTTTCGTTCCTGAAGCCACCTAATCGACCTTAAAAGGCATAGCAATAATTGTGTCAGCCGATGGTACAAATGATAATTTTCATTCGAATTTGAGTAGATACATAAGGTTTTTCTCTCCGTTATCGGGCTTTAGATCACTTGTTAGGAAAATTCTTTGTCAGAATGAACCGAAGAGTTCCTGAGCGTTTTGAGTCGTCTGTTTCGCCAATTCAGTTTCTTCCATCCCCAGGAGCTCTGCCACGAAAGTGCATACCACCGAAACCCTTTCCGGAGTATTCGGTCTTCCACGGAAAGGAACGGGTGAAAGGTAGGGAGAATCGGTTTCAAGCAGCAAACGTTCCAACGGTGTATGGAGAACAACCTGTCTGAGATCCTCAGCATTTTTAAATGTCACGATTCCGTTGATGCCGAGATACCATCCCATCTCGATCAGTTCTTCTGCCATTTCCCGGGAGCCGGTGAAACTATGGGCAACCCCTTTCCTGGAAGGAGAGAGTTTTTTCAGGATATCCAGGGTATCCTGCTCGGCTTCCCGGGTATGCATCACCAAAGGGAGATCCAGTTCCTCTGCCAGTTCCAGTTGTTCCCGGAAGGCATTCATTTGTGCTTCTTTGGGCGAGTAGAGGTAATGATAATCCAGCCCTGCCTCCCCGATTGCCAGCAGTTTTGGACTTTCATCCTGATCCCTCAGCTTCTGTTCTGAAAAGGCATTTCGGATTTGGTCCGAGATTCCAGGATGGTATTCCGAAGCAGAATGTGGATGAACCCCCAGGGTTCCAAAAACATTGGGCCAATTCCGGCTCAGTTCTAAGACACGTTTCTGCGATTCTTCATCAACTGAAATCGTGATCACCTTTTCCACCCCGGCTTCTTTGGCAGAAGAGAGTATCTCAGGAATTTCTGCTTTGAGCATATCCAGATGACAATGGGTATCAATCAGTCCTTGCATAAAAATTGGCTTAAAAAAAATGACGTTTGCGGATAGAATCGTGTATTTTACAAATCAAAATAATCTAGGTTGATTGCATCCCTCTTGCCATTAAAAAAATCCTTGGTTTGATCTTTACGGAATTCAAATAGTCCAATGGTATTATAAGGTTTGAGGGAATGACCTCTGAAGGGATGATAGAAAATTGAACAAACTTCGTTGATGGACAACCAATTCAAAAAGAACTGTCAGACACTTTGCTCGCAAATCGAGTATCAATTTCAGGACGAGGAACTGCTGCATCTGGCACTGACCCATAAATCCTTCACCGAATTTAAATCAAAAACCGGACAGAGGAACAACGAGAAACTCGAGTTTTTGGGAGACGCTATTCTGGACATGGCCATTTCCGAGCTTTTGATGGACCGTTTTCCTGAATTGGACGAAGGCGGTCTTTCAAAATTCAGGGCAAGTCTTGTCAACGAAGATGGATTGGCCCACATTGCCCGAAAGATGGACCTGGGAAAATGCCTGAGGATGGGAAAAGGGGAAGACCTTTCAGGAGGTCGGGAAAAATCCTCATTGCTGGCTGATGCATTGGAAGCCGTTTTTGCGGCGATTTACCTCGATAGCAGGAAAGCTGGAGGCTTTTCCAAGGTTTCCAAAATCATCTATGAACTCTACTCTGATGAATTGCCGGATCAGGTTGATTCCTTCATTTCAAGGGATTACAAATCAGAACTTCAGGAAGTGGTGCAGAAAAGCCTGAATCTTCCAGCAAATTATGAGCTGATCAATCAGTTCGGCCCGGATCATCAAAAAGAGTTTGAGATGGTGGTCAAAGTGGAAGAGCGCATCCTCGGCAGGGGAAGGGGTTTTAGCAAAAAGCAGGCGGGACAGGCCGCAGCTCAGGACGCCCTGGTCCGCATGCAAAACGAATCTGATTGACGGTCATAGAGTTCATCTAATGCAGGAACCCCAGAAAGTCCGGATCAATAAACTCCTCTCCCAGGCGGGTGTTGCTTCACGCAGGGAAGCAGAAAAACTGATCCATGCCGGCAGTGTTATCCTCAATGGAAAAACGGTGACCGAACCTGGGCAGACCATGCTTCCTGGGACGGATCACCTGACGGTGGAAGGCAGGAAAATCCGTTTCCACCAAGCTCCAAAAACCAAAGTCTATGCGCTGTACAAGCCCAGGAATTGCATAACAAGCCTGAATGATCCCGAGGGAAGGAGAACCGTTAAGGACTTTTTCCCCCGTGACGCCGGAAGACTGTTCCCGGTGGGAAGGCTTGATTATGACGCGGAGGGACTGCTGCTGCTGACCAATGACGGAATGCTGGCCCATCGGTTGATGCATCCTAATCATAAAGTCTGGAAAAGTTACTTCGTCAAAGTCAAAGGTATGGTTTCTGAGCAAGTCTTGAGAACCCTGAGAAAAGGTCCAAAAATCAGCGGGAGAAAACACCAGCCTCTTCGGGTCAAATCACTCCACACGGTGAATGATAAAATGTGGCTAGAAGTGTCTCTTCGTGAGGGCAGCAACCAGCAGATAAAGAAAATGTTTCTTGAATCGGGACACCGGGTGCTGAAAATCAAACGATTCAAGATTGGCCGGGTGGAACTTGGTGATCTTGCACCGGGATCTTCAAGGATTTTAACCTCAGAGGAGTTGGAAGAACTTTCTCGGGAAACGGATGGCTGAAACCGGAAATATTGATTCGAACCGTTGATTTAAATCATGCCAAAAGCGGAACTTTACAAAATCTCGGTAGTTGAAGGAAAGGTGCTCGTCAGGGTTCCTCCCCAGTTGGTTGGGGCACAAACCGCTTCCCTGGATGACATCCAAGCCGATTTGCACCTGATGGATGTCGATTACATCCCGGAAAAACTACTCGAGATCTATGAAAGAACCTCAGGAGAATTCGACTACCTCTGCGATGAAGAAAGCAAGGATTTCACCCTCCAGATCGAACTGACCAAGGACGAAAGTGCCGTTTATTTAAACATCGTTCCGCCCAAAATAGAAGAAGAACCACTGACTGAAGAGCGGATCTACGCGGCGCTCAAGGAAAAGGGAATTTACCAGGGAGTGTTGGAGGAAAACATCCAGAAGATGATTTCTGAAAAAATCTATTACGAGCCGACCATGATCGCCTGCGGCAGGATACCCGTCAACGGCAAGGACGGTTACGCGGAAATCCTCTTCCTCCCCGAAGCGGACCGGCCTGCTCCGGGAAGCCAGTTCAACCTCCGGGAAATCCCGATGCTCCAGGAAGTCAAGGCAGGGGATGAACTGATCAAGATGATTCCCTCCACCGCCGGAGAAGACGGGTTTACCATCACAGGCAAAGTAATCGGTGCGACTGCAGGGCGTGAATTCAAAATCTTTCCGGGGCGAAATACCCGTTTCAACGAAGAACGAACCCATATCATCGCAACCAGTGACGGAGTGTTATGCCAACTCGGGGAATATCTCTGACCGATACAGTGTCGAAGGCGTTCGGATCGAGGTCGGTGGAACCGTAGGTAAGGCCAGACTCCGCTCGATCGGGGACATCCGCGTTGCCCAGGGCATCATGGGCAGCATGATCCAGGCAGGGGGTTCCGTGCTCGCGCAGACCATCACAGACGCCCAGGTCAATGCAGCCGAAAATGTGGTCGTTTATGACTACATCATCAATTCCAAGGTCAATGCCGGAAATAACCTCGACATCCCGACCCACCATGGTTATGCCCATGGCGGAACTTTGCAGGCTGGAAACCTGATTCGGCTTCCCAAAGTCGGACCTCCCGAAGAATTCGCCAAGGAGGAGGATGAAGTTGAAGAACTTCCCACGACCACGACCATGCTGGAAGTCGGCATTTCTCTCGCCAGCAGAAAACAATTCAATACGCTGCTGGAAAACATCCAAAATAATTTCAATGAGTTCGAGGACAGTCTGAAGGAAATCCTACCGGTTTTCGAAAAATCCATCGAGGAAGGTCTTTCTCCGGAAGATCTGGATGCATTGAACGAAGCAGGTGAGGAAGCTTCAAAAAAATCCAGAATGATCTTTCTTGACAACAAAAAAATCCGACTTCAGCGTGAGATCAATCATCTCAATGAAACCGTCAATGGTGGGATCGTCTTCATCACCGGAGGCATCCAGCCTGGAACCGCGATCAATGTCCGCAGGATGCGTTACAATGTTCTGACTCCGACGACAAGCATGGCTTATCATTTTTCGCAAAACGGGGTCCAGTCCGCAGCTTGTGAAACGATGATTGATGATTACCGGAAGTATCTGCTCAAACTGCCCGCATGACTGAACAGGAAACCGTTCTACTCCAATCCATCTTGAAACATGGCTGAAATCACAAGAGAAGATCTGGAACGGCGGGTCAAGCGCCGGGAAAACCTGAAAGACATGGATCTCAGCGGATTGAACCTCGACGACTTGGCCATGGAAGGTGCCATCTTCCGCAAATGCAAACTCACCGGCACCACATTCAACCACGCCCGAATGGCCTTTGCCCGTTTCGAAAACTGTTTGATGAACGATTGTGAGATGCAGCGTTCCAACCTTCAGGAAGCCTCCATCCGTGAATGTGATCTCAGTAATTCAGATCTCGGTGACAGCGAAATGACCGAAATCAATATGAGTAAGAGCGTCTTGAGCAAAACCAATCTCAGCGGATGTTTTCTCAATCATTCGGTTTTCATTGGCTCTGATTTGCAGCTCTGCAATTTTTCCCAGTCCACACTTAACGGCAGTTTTCTCAACGGGGCGAAATTGATGGTCTGTGACTTCACTGCCGTCAATGCTGAAAATATAACTGCCCAGGATGTGGATTTCACCGGATCCATGTTTGAGGGCGCCCACCTCAATTCATCCCGAATGCAGAAAAGCCGCTTCAATTTCTGTAACCTGAGTGTTGCCTCATTCAAGGAATGCGATTTGAGTGAAAGCCAAATTGCTTTCTCAAAACTGGATTATGTGAATTTCAGTTCTGCTACCCTCAATTCGGCATTGCTGATCAAAGTTTCAGGAATCGAGGCAGACCTCAGCGGAGCGCTTCTCAACGGCGCAAAAATGCAGAGAGCGGAACTGACCCAAAGCAAATTCGATAATGCCGAAATGAACGGAGTCGAAGACGATGAAGCGGTCTTCGATGAATCCAGCTTCGAGGGCACTGCCCGATGAAAACCTCTCAGACCCTTCTCCTCATTTTCCTGGGAATGATCCTTGGGTCCGGAGCATGGGCTGAATACCGGGCCTACGAGTTGGAAGTCTTCGACCGGACCACCAAAACCTCCGAAACGATCATCACTTCCTTTTCTCCGGCTGATTACATTCTGACCCATGGGGGACCTGACCGGATCGGCATCATCATCCGCGCCTCCTGGGTCTGCTACGGAGACACTTCCCGGAGAAAAAAAGTCTGCCCCGTTCCCAAACCGATCAATCCGCGTTATAAAGATGGGGACCGGGTTCAGATCATGCTCGACAAACACCTGACCCACGAATGGGTCGGAGTCGTCGAAAACAGTTTTTTCAGGCCGGAACTGCGGAGCAACGTCTACGGCATCCGGTTTCCCGACCGCAACAACCTCTATACCCGCTATTACGAAGCCAACCTCAGAAAAGCACCCTGAACCAAGGGCACCACCACATACCTGCCAAACCCCTTGCACACAGAGGAAGAATGAAAAAAAAGATACACGACGCAAGCCTGATGACCGCCATCAAAACCCCTTACAAATCCGGGGGTGAGATCGATTTGGACTGTTATGACGAACTGGTCACGGAACAGATGCGCAATGGAGTGGAAGGGTTGATTGTCTGCGGAACCACCGGAGAAGGCCATTTGATGGACTGGGAAGAACACCTGATGCTCATCGCCCACAGTGTCAACCGCTTCGGTGATGAACTCGTGATCGTCGGCAATACCGGCAGCAACAACACCCGTGAAGCCCTGAAAGCCACCCGATACGGTTTTGCCTTCGGTATGGATGCCTCCCTCCAGATCAATCCCTACTACGGAAAAACGTCCGAAAAAGGGCTGAGGGAACACTTTAACCGTGTGCTCGACCTTGGCCCTGCCATCATCTACAACGTGTCTTCCAGAACCGGTCAGGACCTCCAACCGGAACTCATCGAATCCCTGGCGGAACACTCCAACCTCGTCGGCGTCAAAGAATGTTCCGGAAACGAAAGAATGGGTTACTACGAATCAAAGGGAATTGCCTGCTGGTCCGGAAATGATGACCAATGCTTTGAAGGCCGTCACCGAAATCAATCCCATGGAGTCATTTCCGTTATTGCCAACCTGTTACCAGGGTTGATGCGCAAACTCATGGATGAGGATAACTCCGAACTCAACCAAAGGCTGCAGCCCCTGATGGCGTGGCTCTTTCATGTGCCGAGTCCCAATGCCCTGAATACCGCCATGGCCATGACCGGCGCCGCCCCTCCGGTCTTTCGCTTGCCCTATGCCCCCCTGGACTCCAATGCCAGGCAGGAAGGATTTCAGCTTCTCAATGCTTTTTCCGATGATGAAAGAGTCGGCAATACTCTGAAATTGATGGATGATTCGGATTTTGAACTGAGCTGCTGAAAATTCTTCTAAAATTGATTCTTTAAAACATCAATCTTAGGAAAGCTAATAACCGGTTCAGAAAGCTTAAAGAGTTGCCTAAAAATAAGAGGTCGCTCCCGTCGATAGTCGACTTTTTCCCCGGTAATGGGCAAGAATCCCTGAACTTGAATCCGATGGGTCGAAGTGTATCGTACTGATCTCCAATTTAAGGTCATCCATGATCCGATAAATCATTGTTAATCGATGCACAGAATCTTCATTTTTTGGATCATGATTCAGGGAATAATCCAATCCCAGGATC
>LNZD02000257.1 GCA_001469005.2 SAR324 cluster bacterium lautmerah10 | reverse complement strand
GTTTCACACCATCGATTTTTTTTGCGGATAGCACTCTGGCAGTTTCAATCAGTTGCTCATCCGTTTCTCCCGGAATCCCAAAAATCAGGTGAGCGCATACATTTAATCCCGGAATTTCCTTCAGGTTTTCAATAGCGTTCAGGGAACATTGTGAGTCATGTCCGCGTGAAAGGAAGTCGAGTTGTTTGTCATCCAGGGTCTGGATTCCAAGTTCGACGGATAGATAAGTTCGATCGGAGTATTCCTGGAAAAGCTTCAAGACTCTGCTGGGAAGGCCGTCAGGCCGTGTTCCCAGGACAATTCCCACCACATCTTTTTCCATCAGAGCAGCATCGAACCAATCTTGTAATTTCTGCACTTTGCCTAGGGTGTTGGTATAGGCCTGGAAATAGACGAGGAAACGCTCGGCCCGATAACGTTTGCGGATGGCTTCACGGTTGATTTTGATTTGTTCCGAAAGCGGTTTGTCACGTTCGAGATGGTAAGCCGCCGATCCCCACTCATCACAGAAACTGCAGATTTTGCTCCCGTTCAGACCCTCCCGGTTCGGGCAGGTCTCGGCGACCGAAACGCTGACTTTGAAAACCTTGGTTCCGAAACATTCACGATAATGCCGACTGATGGGATGATAGGGTTTCCCTTGCCAATCATGCTTCTTGTTTTTGGAAAAAGCAGCAGAGGATGAATCATGATGATTGATCCAGGCATCCGTTGCTTGTGGCGTATTTGCTAAAGAATTTTCTAACATCAGCATTCAGGAGGACGGGATCATTGGTTCGGGTTGGAATGGATGACCCAATCCTCCAGCAGGCTTTTACTCCGGTCGAATTCGATTTCCCTGCCATCCAGCATCATGTACATCACAGCGGTGTTGCCCAGGGTCAGTCGGAAACTTTCTTTCGCTTCCCAGATATAACTTTCTCCAGCATCGAACTGCACATCCAGATACTCATCACCATCCAATGCAATCGACATCCAGGTCCTTTCTGTGGCACTGATCAGCAGTTCCATTGGTGGAAGAGGCAGGGGTTTGTTTTCCTCTGGTTCGGTTACAAAGGATTGCATCGCTTCGCCTTCAGTTGACGATTCAGGAAGTTCCGGATTGGCAGGAGTTCTCACGGAATCAGCAGGAACTTCCGAACTATCCAAGGTTTCCCGGAGAAGAGGATCCTGGTTTGAATCCAGGGAATCTGCCCCGGCGGTTTCAATTTTAGGATCAAGGGTTTGGGCTGCAATGCTTTCCAAAACCTCAGAGGCTTGAGCTGGCAAGGCTGGAGATTCTTTACTTATCACCAATTCTTCTTCAGCCTGAGGCGTTGGCTGAGGCTCCTCGGTGATTTCCTGTTCTGCAACAGGGATGGGATCAGGGACGATTTCCGGTGCAAAATAATAAGCGTATATCAGGTAGCCCGAGCCAAGTACAAAAAGCAGAACCGTGAAATACTTCAGAAAATTGGATTCCTCGGGAACCCTGCTTTTCTGGAACACCGGTTTAATTGCATTCTGTTTCAGTTCCGGGGTGTTCTGCAGGGGGGTGTCCATGGAATCATCCCAGAGCTTGAGATACCTCAGGTAGGAACGGATGAAACCGCGCATGAAAACCGGGGCAATCCCTTCCTCGGTTCTTCCCTCTTCGATCGCTTTCAGGATTTTTTCGTTGATTCGCAGGTAAGCAGAAACTTCTGAAATCGACCATCCGTTTTTTTCACGTTCGCTTCTTATCCGGTAGCCGATCTGACTCAAATCCGTCAGCGAAGACTCTGTCATTAAATCTTCAACCATGACTTTCCGTTGCGACCCTGGCCCCGAAACGTTCCAGAAAATGAGTAAAAGACATTTGCTGCCGATAATTATTCTGATAGAGCAAATGCATCGATGCACTGATGATGGACGGAGGGTATTGGCGAATGCTGTACCCGCTGGCTTCATCGCCAAGCGCTTTTTCAGCAATTTTCCTGAAAGGCAGGTCCGCTTCAGGATGTTTCTTCAGCAATTCCCTTAATTCCATACAGATTCGATCATATTCGGTGTCGCTGATGATCGATTCGTCAAGTTTGTAATAAAGATAGGAATGGACCAGGAACTGACGCAGTCTTTGCTGCAACAGTGAATTCATGCACTCAGGGAAGGCTGCTTAAAAGGGATGTAAATTCATCACAAAAAAATATTTTATGTTCATCTGCTTGGCAAGTTCAAACTGGATGATGGAGAAGGGAAAGGGTTATCGGGCAGGTGAGACACTCCCCCTGAAATTTTTTGAGGATAATATACTTTCGGCTCAGTTATTTTTTTCGTAACCCTGAATGGCCTCTTTCAGTTCATCAAATTCCTCGCAGCCAAAAAAACAGATGCTGTCCAACTTTGCGAGATGTTCTTTTGCTTTTTCAGGCTGTTTCAGTTTCAGGTAAAGTTCCCCAATGTATTCATGGGCTCCTTTATGACGTGGGTCGAGAGACAATGCCTTTTCATAATAAACAAAGGCTTTATCGTTCATTTCCAAATTGCGATGACTATAGCCGAGTAAATTATAGACATCTGCGTTTTCAGGATCCGTTTCAACTGCTTTCAGCAAATACCGAATGGCTGCCTGGTAATCCTGATTCGCAACTTGTTCTTTCCCGTTAAGATAGTTCACATCCAAGGTGTCCGCTGAAGAAGATGAATCATCGGAATCGCTGCCTGCAGAAAACACGGAAGATGCAGAAAAAAGCATGATGAACGGCAAAACCAAGCACAAAATTCTGTAATTCATAAATCCTATTTAGAATAGTTGTTGAGTATAAATCATGTTGATGAAAGGGTAAAAGATGGTTGATGCATGCAAAACCCAAAAGACTTACAATCGCCCGCTTGAAGGATGACCATGATTCAAATGCTTTCAACAATCAAAAAAAATTAAACTTGACCCTATCCCTTCAAATTCTATTTCCTAACCTTTGTCATTTGACCATGTCAAGTCCAAGTCTCGGACAAACATCTCGAACAGCCTATTCCGGAAGCCAGTGGTCAGCTATTGGAAACAGGGTAATGCCAATGAGCCCGACGGAGTTCAGACGATGATGAAATCTTCGTTCATTCTCGAAACACAAGAACTGGGACGCCGGCTGGAAAACCGCTGGATCTGGAAGGATCTCAACCTCAAGGTAGAGGCAGGGTCGAGGATCGTGCTTAAGGGGCCCACCGGGTCCGGAAAAACATTGCTTCTTCGGGTATTGGCAGGATTGGAAAACCCGGACCATGGAAAGGTGTTTTTTCAGGATCGAGATCAAAATCAATGGAAGATGCCGGAATACCGGACTCAAGTCGCGCTTCTTCCCCAGCGTCCTGCGTTTCAGGAAGGAAGCGTCGAGCAGAATTGGCGGATGCCGTTCGATTTCCGGGAACGAAGCAATCAACACTTTGATTCCTCACGGTTCAAGCCATGGCTCGAGATGCTCGAACTTTCAACCGATTTTGCCCGTAAACAGACTGCGGAACTCTCAGGGGGAGAAAGACAGTTGGCCGCACTTTTAAGGATGCTCCAGTTTGATCCCCATTTGCTTCTCCTGGATGAACCTGCCTCAGCCCTGGACGAGTCAAAATCGAAGAAGATGGAAGAACTTTTGAACGACTGGCAGAAGCAGGTTCCCGGACGAACCTGGATCTGGGTGTCTCATGATTCCCGCCAAGCAGAGCGGGTTGGGGATGAGGTGCTGGAATTAGGAGCAGTTTCTTGATGCCTTTGGAACCCGACTCCACCCTGATTTCCAGCGGATCCTATCTGGTGCTGAGCGGTTTCCAGGTTCTACTCGGTTCCTGTTTGCTGATTTTATCGCTGTTGCTTTCACTGTTGCTCCGCCTGCAGCTGGAACGTTCCATGGGAATTGCTGCGCTAAGGATGGTGGTTCAGTTGCTGTTAGTAGGATTGGTGATGGACTGGATTTTTTCCAGGCAGCATCCATGGTTGATCCTGTTGATGGCTGTCGTGATGGCGTCGATTGCAGCAGCAAGTGCGTCAAGCCGTCCGAAACGACGTTACCCAGGCATCTACTGGAATTGCCTGATCTCGATCCTGGCATCTTCCTTTCTTGTCACCGGGCTGGCCTTGACCGGAATTTTCCAGCTTCAACCCTGGTTTACACCGCAATACCTGCGCTTAACGGCATCTCCCTGGCCCTCGACCGTTTTTTGGATGATCTTCAAAAACAGCGTGATCTGGTGGAACCCCGCCTATGCCTCGGGGCGAGTGCCTGGGAGGCTTCCCATGACCTGCTGCGAAGTGCGTTGAGAACCGGTCTGATTCCGAGCATCAACTCGATGGCGGTGATGGGGGTTGTCAGCCTGCCCGGGATGATGACCGGGCAGATCCTGGCCGGGGTCAATCCCGGAGAAGCAGTACGCTACCAGATGGTGATTGTTTTTATGATTACCGCCGCGGCAACCCTGGGTACCGTCATCGTCCTTCTTCTTGCTTTCCGCATGCTTTTTTCAGCCAGACACCAACTCCTGCTCAACCGCCTGAGCGCGAAAAAAGACTGAGTAACCATCAATTTAAATGGTGCCTGGCTCCTTTAATCTATGATTTGGTGTTCTAAAAAGAGGCTGGCTAGGTTTATTTCAGATATTCCTGAGAAACTTCCTGAGCAGGCGAACAGCAACCGTATCCTGTCCTTGACGGTCACTTTCCGATGCAGAATAGTGTGGCAAGAAACTCAATTTAATGAAAATGGGGAACAGATGGATGAAAGCACTAAGGCGACATTTGGCGGAGGCTGTTTCTGGTGCCTCGAAGCAGTTTTCCAACAAGTAACGGGGGTCATCAAGGTGATTTCCGGATACGCTGGCGGAGCATCACCGAATCCAAGTTACGAAGCGGTCTGCAGCGGGTTGACCGGCCACGCGGAAGTGGTACAAATCGAATATGATCCGGGACAGACTGACTTTAGGACTCTGCTGGACTGGTTCTGGCGTTGCCATGATCCCACGACCCTCAACCGGCAGGGAGCCGATGTCGGAACCCAATACCGTTCGGTGATCTTCTGCCATGATGAAGAACAATTGGAACATGCCCGGACGGCCAAGCAAGATTTGGAAAGTTCCGGAATGTTCAGGGACCCCGTGGTGACTGAAATCAGCATGATCCCGGAATTCTATCCTGCGGAGGATTATCACCAGAATTACTACCAGGAAAATTCCGGGGCAGGCTATTGCCAATTTGTCATCCGCCCGAAGATGCAGAAGCTCGGTTTTGAGTAGTTGTCAGGGTTAAAACTCTGATTTCCCGGAAACCATAATCGAAGGCTCCGCGTAGTGCTGAACACGCTTGAAAAGTTGTTTCAGAAAAAAGCTTCAGCGAATCCCGGCTGGAGCCTCAGCCATTGCTTTGCCTGTTCCCAACGAATTCGCAAAGGGATGCTTTTCCAGGAGGATCAGGTGGCATTTTGTGAAAGGTGTTTTCACTCGACTCCCTGCTGGTGTTGTCATCTTCCATGCGGTCCGCTGCATCGGCGGTTGAGTGACGAACGCATTGTTTGCCAGCATTGTTATGGAACCGCCCTGCTCAGCCCCCGGCAGCTAGGACCGCTTTATGAGGGCACCGTCCGTTTTTTCCAAAAACAGATGAAGATGCGATTGAAAACCCGTCCGCGTTTGAAGGTCACGGACCAGCGCTTTCTGCTGAAGGAATTCGGAATTGCAGACCATACCTTCGGGCTTTATACCGATTCTGCGGAGGAAGAAACGATTTTCATCATCACCGGCATCGCGGAAGACCGGGCGTGGATTACCCTTGCCCATGAACTGACCCATTTCTGGCAGAAAAGAAACTGCCCGAATCCGCAGGATTTAGCACTTTTAGAAGGATTTGCCGAATGGACCGCCTACAAACTGGCGGAACATCATGAATTGTATCGGGCGATGCTCTCAATGCGGCGTAATGTTGCAGAACCTTACCACACCGGACTTCATACTCTGCTGGCTCTCGAACAGAAGCTTGGAGTCCAGGGTGTGATTCAATTTGCCAGAACGGAAACGGGTTGGAACTGATATTTGAGGATGTTGCTCAAACTTTATAGGCTGGATCAAAAAAAGGATGATAAAATCACCATTTAGAAACAATGTCTAATACGAACGAAGAAGAGTCACTCTTTAGTGAACTTGGGAAATTTGAGGAACTCCAATCGCCTTTCCACCTTTTCCCGGTGCTCCATCGGGAACTGGAGAGCCTGAACCGTCTCAAGCGAAACCGGGAAAAATCGGTGCTGGTCTCCAGCGTCCTCAGCGGTCTTCATCTTGGGAATGATTCCCAGAACCAGGAAGAAACCCTTGATCTGAGTGGAACCCGTTTAGGGAACCATCTGGAGAACCCTGAGGCAAAACAGCTCTGCTCGAAATTGGCTTCAAATCCGATGGATTCCTCAAGCCGCCAGGAACTGTTGGGTATGTTGTTAGAACAAAGAGAAAGTGCGAATCTGCAAATGAGTCGGGACGGGTATCTGTTGTCCATGTTTGAGTTGGAGAGTCCTCAGCTTAATTCTGAAAAAATCAATACTGCACTATATTGCCAGGAACTTTACCTCTTCAGATTGCATGAGAAACTGAGGGAGATGGCACTTAAGTTTAGCCAGAAAGTTCAGGGGGACGGATCTAAAAAAGATAACGAACTCAGGGAAAAAACCAACGAACTGAAGCAGGGAGTTACTTACGTTAAGAATTGCGCTTCGATCCTGAAAACAACCCCATTGACCAAAAAATTTGAACTGGATTTACGTCCTGGAAAGGTCGGTAAAAAAATATCGAACAAAGAGCTTTCAGAAGGATACGATCCTTTTAGCCGCAGGCTGAGTCACCTCCCACTGGTGGACATATCATTGAACCAGATGCTGGAAATCATGCGTCTTCTGGAAAGGAACAATCCCCTGGTGGGCTATCACCAATCCATGAAACATGAGATTCTTGCCCGACTGGCTTTTGCCGATGCGCTTTTGACCAAAGATTCAAAAAAAGAAAAAGAAGGTGCGGATCAGTTTTCCAAGGCACTGATTGCAGTTCAACAGGCAATGGCACTGGTTGGATACGCCCCGAACCGTTCGGTAGAAATAGCAACCGTCGTCCGCTTCGGACAGATTGTTTACATGGTTGCGAAAATTTACCGTTTACATCAAATCCCTCTTCCGAAAGGACATCAGGAATTGATGAATAAAGCCGTTCGTGCGTTGCAAAAAGTTTCGGAAGATAAGAACGCGAAGATCATTCAGCAGAACTTACTCAATTTCAAAGAACAGTCCGGAAGCTGAAGTCCCAGTTTTTAAAAGCCCTTTTCCCCAAATGAGTTTAAACATTTCAGCCTAGTGAATGTGCAGCTTCACTCAATTCGCGAAGCTTCTTCAAACTCAGGTCTCTTCCCAAAATTCCAAGTCCGCAGTCAGGCGCCGCCATCAACCTGGAGGGTTCAATGTGTTCCAATGCCTGTTTGAGACGGGAACGGATTTCCTCGGCACTTTCAACCTGACTTTTTGCAATCGCGACAACTCCGAGTAAAACCGTGGTATTGCTGAATTCCTCAAGCAACTTGAGATCATTATGCCGGTGTGCGTCTTCAAGGGAAACAGCCATCACCGATGATTCATCCAGGGTTTTCGCAATTTTCCAGTAGGAATCCAGAGGAGCTTTCGGATAATCTTCGACGTCGATTCGGTCAGGATACCCGCAGCACATGTGCACCGTCCGGGTGACTTCGGCAGGACAGTTGTGAAAAGCACGTTCCAGGTTTTCAATTCCAAATTCCAAAGCCCTTTCCGGGTAACGGGCAAATAACGGTTCATCGATCTGAATGTGTTGACAGCCGGCTTCGGCAAGATTCAGTACTTCCTGGTTGAGTGCAGCGGCAACATCCTGGCCGAATGTTTTAAGGTCTCCGTAATAATCGTCTGCCAAAGTGTCAGCAACGGTCAGGGGACCAGGCATGGTGATCTTGACCGGATGCTCCGTGGCCTGTTGGGCGCGTTTCCAGTCCTCGGTAAGGAAAAGATCCCTGGGTCTAACTGGGCCGCGAACCGTCGGCAATTTGGCCGTGTAATTACCTGTCCGAACTTGCCGTTCGGTGAGACCGACAAAGTCGATGTTTTCCAAATGTCGGCAATGGTAGTGGATATAATTTTCCCGGGCTATTTCTCCATCAGTGGGAATATCGATGCCTGCATTCACCTGATCCAAAACCGCCTCTCGGGTTCCTCGATTGAGAATTTCAATGGCTTCCTCTCCCATTGCATCCATGGCTTCGGCCCAGCCGGAAGTGGGATCCGGGGTGTCCAAATCCTCAAACCAATCGGGTAAGTTCACGTAATCCGGTTTAGGGTAAGCGCCGATGCAGGTGGTCAATAATCCCATGGTGACTCTCCTTGAAGGGTTTTGAATTTAAGATTTAAGTGAAGTTTTATTGAACGTCCATGCTCCGTAAACCGTTTACGATTTCGGTGTAAAACGGCATTTCCGGATTGAGCTGACCGTGTCTGATCAGGAAATCGAGCATGACCAGATTGCAATTGAGTTTGATCTCTTCGGTTTCCGCAATCAGGGCTTCGACTTTGCTGAAGCTTTTTTTGAAAAACGATTCCACTTCCCCGTCCTTGTTGCAAGGCACGAAATCTTCAGGAAGGATCAGGTCATAACAAAAAAGCAGATCCCGTTTGATTCTTCCGCGGTATTCCATGAACAGGGAAACCTGCCCGCAGGGTCGGGCTTTGCAGGCCAACTGTTCAGGAATTCCTGCTTCTTCAAAACATTCACGGATCATCACCTGGTCGGGGGAAATTCCTGCAGTCAGCCCGCCTGCTACAAGGTGATCCATTGCACCGGGATATTGAGGACGGTCTTTGGCACGCCTGGCCAGCCAGAGCAGTTTATTTTCAGGATCTCCAGCAATTCCGTTCAAATGCACGCCATAGCTGGTAATTCCAAATAGGGAAGCGGCAGCCCGTTCCAAAAAGAAAACAGGTTCTGCGGTATAACAGCTTGAAACCCGGTACCATTCGTCACGCCAACCCGGAATCCGGCCCAGGGACTCCCATTCCTGAAGAACCTCCGCAACAGCCCTGGTTCTGGAGTCCGGGTTTTGCAGCCCTGGATGCAATGAAATGCTTTGTTCGTGGCATTCAAAAACCTCCGGTACCTGTTGGAACCAGGAAAGGCATTCAAGGGGAATCCAGCCAAGTGCCTGACTTTCACAATAGAAGGGAATGAAGTTTTTCAGGTTTTTCTGCTGGAACTGTCTCACGCGTTGGAGCAGTGCCATTCCTCTTTGATGGAGCGGTGACTTTACATCAGAAGATCCTGTCAAAGTTTCGTTCATCTTTATTTTGATTAAAAACAGGATGGTTTTAGATTTTCCAAAATTTATCCCGAAATGATGGAAGATGCACTGCTGAAATGGTCGGGGTTATCCTGAATAAAGAGGAAGGCCGTTGATGCATTTCAATCAGCCTTGAGCTTTTTCCAACTCAAGTCAGGCTTGAGAAAAAGGGAAGGAAAAAGTTTTTTCCGGTTTTTAAATCCTCATATCACGTTCCATGCAAAGAAAATCCTCGGAATCCGTTCTGATTGATTTGGCCCGGCAAAGTCTAGTTGAGGCGTTATCAGGCGGGGACAAGGAGGATCAGGAATTTCCGGTGGACGATGAAACCGTGAGTGGCGTTTTCGTCACCCTCAAACGCGATGGGATGCTTCGGGGATGTCGGGGTTGTGTCGAAGGGACCTACCCTCTCCGGAAAACCATTTGGGAGATTTCACGCAGCAGCGCCTTCGACGATCCGCGATTTAATCCCATGGAGCAGGAAGAATTGGAAGGTCTCGAAATTTCCATATCATTATTGGGAATGATGGAGAAGGTGAAGGTGGAAGATCCTTCACAGTTCCGGGAGAAGATTCAGCTCGGGAGAGACGGGATTAGCCTGCGTCTGAAAGGCAATTCCGCACTTTTTCTTCCTGAAGTTGCCCCGGAGCAGGGTTGGAATGTCGAAACCACGCTTCGACAGCTATGCCGAAAAGCGGGACTGGAAGATGACGACTGGCGTAATCCTGAGACTGAAGTGCTGTGTTTCCAGACGAAACATCTTGAAGACTAAATGGTCCGGGATCATGGATTGCTGGGGCGGTAATAACTGACGGCTTTTGTGGCTCCAAGCAACAGCAGGAAATTCCCAATGATGGAAATCCATGCTGCCTGGTCGTAACTTCCGCTTAGACTTTCTGCAGCACCGAAAAGCAACGGCCCGATTGCGCTGGCAAAAACCTGGGCTCCCATGAAAACCCCATTGATCTCTCCGAGATGTTTGCGTCCATAAAAGCGGGGCCAGGCGACAATCGAAAGACAACCCCAGAGCCCCCCCTGGATTCCGTACCCTGCGATGACCAGCCAACGTCCCCAAAGTTCTTCGTAGGCCAAAAGTCCCAAAGCCCCTAATCCGAGGCATCCCACCAAGAGCATGAGCAGGTATTTCAGAGGCATCCGGTCACTGGCCCAGCCTGCAATGAAATGACTGACGACGCTGAAAACCGACATCGGCAGGAACACCGAGTAGGCATCAAAACGAGAAAGCCCAGCCAGATTGCCAATCGAACTGATATGGAACGTGAAGCCGGTGACGATCATTGAAGACGAACACAAGCTCAAGCAGAAGATCCAGAAATTATAACTGCGCAGCGCTTCTGAAAGAGGAACTTCCCGCTCTGAGGTCAAGGGAGTTTCCTTGTCCGCTGAAGGAGTTTTCCCGTCCATCAGCAATCCGCAGTCCTCAGGCTGATTCCGGAAAAACAGCCAACCCAGCATCGCCATCCCAAAACCACATACAAGAGCCATCAGAACCATGCTTCCGGGATAACCGAAACCATCGATCAGAGTGTTCATCATCAGGGGGGCTCCGGAAAAACTGAAGGCCACAAAAAGTCCGCTGATGCCGCTGGCCAATCCGCGTTTACGGTCAAACCATTTGGCTAGGGTATTCCTGCTGACCATGGACATGATGCCCTGTCCGAACTGGCGCAGCATGAGG
>LNZD02000256.1 GCA_001469005.2 SAR324 cluster bacterium lautmerah10 | reverse complement strand
CGCAGAAAGGATGAAGGCTTTCATCAAGACGCCCATGATCAAAATCAAAACCCAGGGCCTTCATGAATTTCTCTCCCAATTCCTTTTGTTTTGAACGCGGGAAAACCCCCTTCACGGGTAAAATCTGCGGGCCTTTTGCCTGGGCGCTTAGAACATTTTCCAGAAAATCCGGGAGAAAGGCTTTGAGATCCTTAAAAACCACATCGATTTCTGCCTCCCTTCCCTCCGGTTCGTATTGGTCCAAGAGTGCATCGTAGGGAGAAACTCCGAGTTTCTCGGATTTGGATTTGGCGACCTGGCGGGTAAGATTGAGAACTTCTTCCAAATTCGGCAACACCGTTTTGAAGTCCGCATCTTCCCGGGCTTGACGCCAAACACTTTCGCATTGGGAACAGGCGCGGCTCATGGCCTCGACTAATTCTGCATCGACGGCTGCGGCGTGGACCCATTGCCTCCGCATTTCTTTAAGATTCGCCTGTTGCCAGGCATCGAGATGCTCATCCTGTTCGGCACCATCCAGCAGTTCGGGAACCTCCGCATCCGTAATTATGGAATGATGGAGGGTTTTTAAAACCGCCAACTGGTCGGTCCGGCTCGCTGTTCCTCCTTTGGGCATCATTGCCGACATGTCCCAATGAAGCATCGATATTGCTCCTCCAAGGGCATCCATCCGGTTAAATCGGTTTTCCAATGCTTCGTAATTTTTGTTCATTCTCTGTTTTTCTAATCTTTCTTTGAAATTTTATGTTTCGAGTGAGTTCCTGCTCAAGGTAAACCGAGGATTTATTTGAGGCTTTAGCTTATAGAATTGGGAAGTTATTCTTTTCTGTTTTGATTTGGAAGTCACATCCTTTCTAAACAGGATCAGGAAAATGTTTTCTTTTGCTCAATTACGGAGCATGAGATCCCTTAGAAAATTCAGACCAACCAGCCTTCCCTGCATTTGACATATCTTAAGATGGATTCGGGACCAAATAAACCTCTAAGTCTTGATCAAAAATCAATTCATGGATGAAGACAATCCAAGGGTTTATTTCCGCCTTTTCCTGATTGCAACCTGTTTTGCCCTGACCGGATCCGTCGCCAGTTTGACCGTAGCCGCAGGCTCCCTGGTGGGCCATGCGATTGCAGCAAATAAAGCGCTCGCAACACTTCCATTGGTGTTGAAACTCGTCGGCACCATGACCGCAGGATTTCCGGCTTCACTGCTGATGAGAAAAATAGGCCGACGCAACGGGTTCATCATCGGAACTTTCCTTGGACTGATCGGAGCTTTGAGTGGAGGCTATGCGATCCTCATCAGCCATTTTGCACTTTTCTGCGCCTCGACCTTTATACTTGGAGCGATGATGGGGTTCAATCAACTCTACCGCTTTGCCGCCGTCGAAGTGGCAGGAGCAGATTTTAAAGCAAAAGCCGTTTCCCTGGTCATGGTCGGAGGAATCGTTTCGGGCACCCTTGGCCCCTTCATTGCGGCGCAAGGTAAAGACTGGATAGATCATGCTCCTTTTGCCGGGGGATATCTCGCGATTGCAGGGGTTTACGTGGTGGTGGTCACCATCCTCATTTTCATGGACCTTCCGCGCCCCACCCAGGATGAGAAAAAAGGACAGAGAAGGAAGTTTGAAGAAATTGCAACCCAGCATGACCTGATCCTTGCTGTCGTCAGTGCTTCGGTCAGTTACGCAGTGATGGCCTTCATCATGACGGCAACCCCGCTTGCGATGAATCAACGTGAATATGCTTTTGCCGATACGGCACTGGTGATCCAGGGACATGTCATGGGCATGTTTCTACCCTCCTTCTTTACAGGCTCCCTGATCCAGCGTTTTGGGGTCCCCCGCATGATTGCCGCCGGAATCGTGCTCAACCTTGTCTGCATCGCCATCAACCTTCATGGTGAAACATGGTGGCATTTCTGGACCTCCCTGTTGTTCCTCGGAATCGGTTGGAACTTCATGTTCATTTCCGGAACAACTCTTCTGACCGAAACCTACAGACCTGCAGAGAAGGCATGGGTCCAGGGATCGAACGATTTCCTGGTGTTCGCTATGGCTGCTTCCGGATCCCTATTGGCAGGAGTGATGCTCAACCTGATTGAGTGGAAAGAACTGAACCTTGTGGCCGTTCCTTTATTGCTGATCAGCATCATGACCCTGGTTTGGCATCAGTCCCGAAGACCCTCAGAGTCTCAGAAGATTCCTTCCGTTTTAACAAGTTCCGGAAGCTGATCCATCCATCGATTGAAAACTCTTAAGCTGGGAAGGAATTTTAGGTTCGTTAAAAGAAGGGGAAACGGTGTGAATTGAGAAACTTCAGGAAGTTTCTTTGGGAGCATAAAGTTTGTTAAGACGTAAAATCCGTTTTGCTCTTTCTACTACCGGAGCGTCCACCATTTTCCCATTATGGGCAAATGCACCCACTCCGCCTTGCTGATGTATTTCTGCTGCGTCAAAGATGCCTTGTGCCTCGGCAACTTCATCCGCAGTAGGCCGGAAGGTTTCGTTTAAGATCGAGACCTGATTCGGGTGGATACAAAAACCGCCTTCAAACCCCAGGTTTCTGGCCCGCCTAATCCATTCCCGGAATAATTCGACATCCTTATAAACGGTGATTGAACCCAGGTAACCAATTGGAGTTATTCCTGCCTCCCGTGCTGCATACAACGACTGCATCGCAGGAAAATAAAGGGAGTCCGGATCGACTTTACCTCCGACCTCAGCTATCAGATCTTCCATTCCGATACCAAGAGCCGCCAATCTTGGGGAGCTCTGGGCAATTTCCCTGACATTGAGGATCCCCCTGGCCGACTCAATCTGTGCGATAAAGCGAATCGTTCCAGTAGGAATCATTCTATTTTCCTCCAAACGAGTGACCTGATCATCCAACTCCTTCACCATTTCTGCGTTTTCCACTTTGGGTAGGGTGAGAGCGGACAATCCCGGAGAAACAATCGCATCCAAATCATTCTCCAGTAATGATTTTTCAGCATTCACTCGAACGGAAACAGCACGCCCTGCTGAAACAATAGCGGCTATATCTTTTTTTGCATGCTCCCGGGCAACCTCTTTCTGGTTTGGGGCAATCGCATCTTCAAGATCGATCTGGATGACGTCTGCATCTCCGCGAAGAGCACTGTTCAGAAAACGCTCATTGCCTGCCGGGACAAAAAGAAGTGAGCGGCATCGTTCTGGATCAAGTTGCATCGTTTTTTGGGATCAGGTTCATGATTTCTTCTTGATGTTCCGCCAACTGCGGTGCTGCAGATGGTTTTTTCCCTGGAGTCCGGGACAATCTGGGAACAGGATTCGGAACAGGACAATTCTTCATTTCAGCATCCGGAATTTCAGAAAATAACTCACGGCCTACCCCATAAGGATGATCGAGTAAATCTGCTGCAGAAAGAACCGGGGCTACGGTAACTCCTTTTGCATCCATCAATTCCAAATTCTCTTCGAGTGAAAATTGACCGAAGTAATCCGCTAAGATTTTATTCAGTTCCTGGCAATGAATGACCCGGTCCTCATTGGTTAAAAAACGCCTGTCATCAATCAATTCCGGACGACCGATAGCCTGTGCAAGGTTTTCAAACATCGACTGCACCGATGCGGATAAAGCCAGAAATTTTCCGTCTGCACATGCATAGATGTTTCTGGGTGCGGTATTGATGGCCTGGTTGCCCATCCGACGGTTGGCAGTGCCGGTTGCTTGATACTTGACCGCTTCGGATGCAAGAGTTGAATACAAGCTTTCAAACAACGCCACATCCACCACCTGACCTTTCCCATCTCCATGCTCCACATTACGGAGGGCGGCAAGGACTCCGAACGCTCCATA
Source organism: SAR324 cluster bacterium lautmerah10 (assembly GCA_001469005.2). Classification (GTDB taxonomy): domain Bacteria; phylum SAR324; class SAR324; order SAR324; family NAC60-12; genus UBA1014. The sequence continues at coordinate 1,496 of LNZD02000256.1, read as the reverse complement.
AATTCCGGCGTACATGTCTGCCATCGCCAGGGGAGGAAGAGCAGGTTCACGATCAGGAAATCCATTGAGATGGGCGAATCCGGACATGGCTTCCACCAGAGTCCCGAATCCTGGTTTGTGGGCATAAGGACCTGTTTGCCCCCATCCGCTCACTCGGGCGATCACCAAACGGGGATTGAGTGACTGAAGCACGTCAACCCCCAGTCCCATTTCCTCCATCTTTCCGGGGACAAAGTTTTCAACAAGAACATCACTTTGAGACACAAGAGCTTTCAGTTTGTCTAAATCTTCTGAGACCTTGAGATCAAGCACGATGCTGCGCTTGTTGCGTCCGTATACCTTCCACCAGGTTTCAATCCCCTCTTCTCGCCAATGCCTCAGATCATCTCCCCTCCCCGGACGTTCTATTTTAATGACGTCTGCACCAAAATCAGCAAGCTGTGTGGTCAGAACATTGCCTGCCACCAGCCTGGAAAGATCCAGCACCCGAACACCTTCAAGCGGAGTTTTCATTTCGTTTTGACCCAGATGGGTTACTGAAATTCAAAAGTTGAAAGATTTCAGAAAATTGTGGAATCATTTTCAAATTAAAATCACCTCCTACCGTCAGGTTTGAAAATGTTCGTTGAAGTAAAGGGCGATTCTTTGGACTTCCAATCTGAAATTTCCTTCCTGCTTGTCACTGATCATCAGTCCCAATTGTGAAATCCTTGTGGTGTCAAGCTTTGGATAATCAGGCAATCGTCTGCCCCGATAACTTGCCTGGAATGAATGGAACGGCAAAAACACTTCCTCCCATTCTCCAATCTTCGTTTCAAAATGCCGGAAATAGGCAACTCCGTCCATTCTATCCCCTTGCCTCAGCCTAAGCTGGTATCTCTTTCCATCTCCCTTGAACCTGATGAGGATTCCGTCGTAGGGATCCACATCCAATCGATTGAGAATCGACCGGACTGAAGCAAACCCTCCTCCATAGTCCAATGACACCCTTCCTTCAAAAACCAGAAAACCCTGCTGATCGAGACTCAATCTGGATTCTGATATTCCTCCCATCACCCCGTCATTCACAATCATCCACACACCTGAAGTCTCTTGATGAGTGAAGTCATAAAGATCCCTCGGTTCCTGCATTGCCATGACTTGATTGACAGAAATAAGAAAAGAACCATTCAAAATCAGGAAACCCATTTTCCTGAAATATTTCATAAGAATTTTCCTGAATTGCTGCTCATTCATGAAAAAAGTGACCTTAAAAATCGTAAATGAATCCAATACCGATGGTATTGAGGTCCTGCTTCAATTGAATCACCCGGTCAGTATACTCAGGAACTCCCATCAAGGTTCTTGAGTATTTAGTATATATCGCGTTAATGATATTTTTACTGATCAACAATTCAACATTCATTCTTGGTACTCTTTTGGTATAAATCCTTGATAACAAAAAAACATCAACCCCCTAGATATCGAAAAGAGTTTGATTTTATTACTATTTTTTT